>CAYZLR010000016.1:0-49446 GCA_964479275.1 uncultured Caulobacterales bacterium | reverse complement strand
AGAATCATAAGTCGCTGAAATCACTCAATTGTAATTTTGAATTGGGCTCTTAGGAAAGACGCTACCCGAGAAGCTTTTATATATGGGAGCATCGTCTTGATTGTGGCGGGGGCACTTGGGGTAATCATGTCAGGTGAATTGGGGGGGGGGCTATTTTTTTCGCTGGGATTGCGGGGGCATTTGCGACAGGCGCATGGCGGTTGGAGAAGGCCCGTCATGTGATAACAGTGGGGCTGATTGGCAAGATTACTGATCAGCTTGGGTTTTCTTATCGCCGGCAGATGGATCGTCCCTCATATTTTGAAAAATTTGATCAATTAAAATTTTTTAGCGCGTTTAATCGTGAGCATTGGGAAGATGAGGTGCGGGGTATCCATAATGGACAAAATTTTACGATTTGCGAGAGTCACTTAAAGTATAAAACATCTGGCAAAAATAGCAGCACAAGGACGGTTTTTCATGGTCAAATAATGATCGTTGATTATCCGAGAGAATTTTTGGGGAAAACAGTTCTAAGGCGTGATGCAGGAGTGATGAATCGTTTTGGCAAACCCGGCAAAGAGTTTCATCAAGTCGGGCTCGTTTCTATGGAATTTGAGAAAATTTATGAAGCTTGGTCAACGGATCAAGTCGAGGCAAGAGAATTGTTAGATCCAATTGTACTGGAGCGGTTTCAAGAATTGGAACGCTTATTTCAAGGCAAAGTTTTGCAAGCCGCCTTTAGTGAAGGAAAATTATTAATTGCTTTATCGACCGGTGACCGATTAAATATCGGGTCGATGCTAAAACCTTTGGAGGGTCGGGGCCGGGTTGAAACGATTTTGCATGAATTTGATGTGATATTCGACCTGATAGACGTTGCTATCAAGCCAGTGGCGTCGCGGCTTCACGGCGCTCTTTCTATTGACCAATTATGAGTTTAGATAGCGAGGTCCGAGTTGCCATAAAGCATTTTGCGTATCTGTGGAAACCGGTTAAACTGCAATAAATGCGAAACTAGAAAGACTTATAGCACCTCGACGATTCAATTTGAAGTGCAGGGGCTTTAATGCACATTCACAGGATTCATTTCCTGTTGTTTTGCAGCCGCGAAAGCCAGGTCAAGATCACCGACTAAAGCGATGCGTTCACCGTCAGCGGCATGAACCGAATAAAGTGTCGTGTCATCATCAAGATCGTAAGTCACATAACCGTCATCGTCCATTAGATGTTCAGATACGTCACCGGCCAGAACCGGGCGAATATAAACCAGCTTACGCCCGCCCATTTCAGCGAGTTCTTGTGTGCTGATATCCTGCTTTTCTAGGTCCATTTCGAGTGCTTTTTGGTTGGTGAGTTTGCGTTCAGTCATGGTTAACCCCTAAATCCGCACCAATGCGGGCCCCCTATAATGAATTACATTTGTGAGAGCTTGCCTGAAAACTTCTAGCAAACTATGAATATTGGTCATTTTATTCAATTTTTACGCGAATAAATCGATCTAGATTTTTATTATCTAATTATATGTTATAATATAGCGTAAAGTGTGTTGATTTACAAATCACAACTGCAAATCGCGATCTAATCTCTATATGGGGTTTTGTGCGTGGGTTTAAATGGGAGCTTGATCACTCTTTAGTGATGTGGGTATGCGTAAAACTGTTTTAACTGGTTGAAATTACTTATTTTATTATTCTTGTGAAGAGGTCAGGGTCGATATTCCCCCCTGATAGGGTGACCCCAATGGTTCTGCCTTTGGTCTCGACTTTGCCCGCCAGAATGGCGGCGAGGGCAACGGCACCTCCCGGTTCGAGAACTAATTTGAGATATTTGAATGCATAGAGGATGGCGCTACGAACGTCCTCTTCGGTGAGGGTTATGCCATTTTGAACAAATTTTTCCATAATGGGGAGGGTTAGTTCTCCCGGCGTTGGTGTCGCTATGGCATCACAAAGGGTGTGCCGGGTGATATCCGCATATTGGCGATCACCGCTTTGAATGGATGCCCAAGCTTCATCAAATCCTGTCGGTTCAGCAATGGTGATTGATGTAGTTGGAGATATGTCTTTTAAAATTGTTGCGCATCCAGCGGTGAGGCCGCCTCCGCCGCAACAGATAATAAAATCATCAAATTGGGCTCCTAGATTTTTGGCCTGATCGACTGCCTCTAGTGCAAGTGTGCCCTGACCCTCGATAATGTCTTTATGATCGTAGGATGGGGCGAGGGCATATCCTTTGTCTTGCGCAAGGGGGCGCCCAATGGTCTCACGGTTTTCGCTATAGCGATCATACGTTATGATTTCAGCCCCATAAGCTTTGACCTTTTCAACCTTTAGAGCTGGTGTGTTCGCAGGCATAATTATAATGGCCGGGATATTGAAATAATGGGCAGCGCGGGCCACGCCTTGCGCATGATTGCCAGATGACCATGCCAAAACCCCTTTGGTGGATTTGTCTGCTGCGAGTTGAGATAGCCTGTTAAATGCCCCGCGAAATTTGAATGAGCCGCAATGCTGTAGCACTTCGGCTTTCATAAGGATGCGGCCTCCGGTTTTTTGATTGAGCAAGTCGTTCTCAATCAAGGGTGTGCGAATGGCAAAGCCTTTTATCCGTTCGGCGGCTTTTCTCACACCATCAGCAGAAATTGTATCCATAGAGTTGGGGGACATTATAAAGGACTTTGTTTTCATTGAGTTTGGTCAGATATTTTAATGATAGAATGCATGATGAAAGATTTCGTTTATGCTCGCAATATTTTCATTAATGAGTAAAAGCGATCATAAAATGACGAATATCTGGCAATGACTGGACTTGGTATGGATTTCAGCCGAAAATCGAGAACGTCGAAATAGTGAGGAAAAATTGGTGTCGGAAGTAAAGCTGGTTGCAGATATAGGGGGGACGAATGCCCGATTTGCCTTAGTGGAGGCTACTGGGGGGCGGTTGCGCATATGGGCAGAGCGCACCTTGGCGGCAGCAGATTTTGGCACGCTGGAGGACGCGGCTCTATTTTACCTCGATGGAGTGGAACCGAAGATTACGCAAGCTTGCTTTGCTGTGGCCGGCCCAGTGAGCAAGAAACAAATTAATTTTACCAATTCCCATTGGGTTGTCGCCCCGGATGTATTGAAACAAAGATTAAAGCTTAACCGCTTTGAAGTGATTAATGATTTTTTTGCTTTGGCTGCTGGTGTGCATGGGCTGCAGCCTGATGATTTTTTAACCATTAAAGACGCGCCTGTTAAGGAAGATCAGCAAACTTCATCGCTAGAAAATCACGGCGTATCAAAACCTAAATTGGTCGTTGGTCCCGGTACTGGTTATGGTCAGGCATTAATTGTCCCTTCCAATGGCAAAGAATTGGTCATTTCAACAGAAGGGGGGCATGTTTCGTTCGCGCCTGTCACGGAGCGTGAAACAGCCGTCATGCAATATCTTGCTAAAATTCATGGTCGTGTTTCAGTAGAAAGAGTTTTGTCAGGAGGGGGGGTGGTTAATATCCATCAAGCATTGTGCGCGCTTGATGGTCAAGATCTTTCTCATGACCTCGCCAATACGATCACTGATGCGGCGCGTGCAGGCGCAGATGCTCTCGCTCTTGAAACGGTTGAAATGTTTTGTGCAATTTTGGGCGGTGTTGTCGGGGATGGTGTTTTGGCGGCCGGAGCGCAAGGCGGTGTGATTTTGGGCGGCGGGATATTGCCAAAAATTCAGGACCTGTTTTTGAATAGTCAATTTACTGAGCGCTATCTGGATAAAGGCCGTATGCGTGATTATGTAGATCAAGCCTCAATCAGTCTGATTATCCGCGAGGGAGCTGCCTTTTATGGGGCCGCAACTGTTTTGTGTGCAGATGATATATAAACCGTTTGCCAGAATTTTCCAGGGTGAGAGCATAAGCGCTAGCAATCTACAAGAAAATTTTACGGGCTAGTGGGCGTCGGTTGATGGGGGCTTTCTATCAACCTTTAAAAAAAAGGAAAAAATAATTTAGAGTAACTTTTCGATTTAGATCGATTTAAAGTGGCTCTAGCGAACATCTAATCCCAGATCTAGCGTTGGTGCAGAGTGCGTAATCCAGCCTGAAGAGATATAATCAATACCGGTTTTTGCTATCGCAGCTACGGTCTTCGCGGTCACGTTACCAGAGGCTTCTAATATAGCCGCTTTGTTGGTGAGGGTAACCGCTTCTCTTAATTGATCCGTATTCATATTGTCTAATAAGATTATGTCGGCCCCTTCAGCGAGTGCTTCTTGGAGTTGTTTAAGCGTATCGACTTCGATCTCTATTTTTACAGTGTGGCCGACATGTGCCTTAACTGCTCTTAGGGCATTTGTGATGCCACCCGCAGCCGCAATATGATTATCTTTAATCATAACCGCATCATAAAGCCCGAACCGATGATTAAACCCACCACCGCATCGTACGGCGTATTTTTCTATAGCCCGCAGTCCTGGCGTAGTCTTGCGGGTGCAAACAATCTTTACATCCGTGCCGTTTGTTTCTTTTACGAGCTCACCTGTTGCGCTGGCTATACCCGATAGATGGCTTGTAAAGTTCAGTGCTACACGTTCTGCCATTAAAATTGATCTGGCTGGCCCTTCGATGGTCATGATCTCGCTGCTCGCTTTTAAAGCGGTTCCGTCATGCAAATGAATATCGATTTTGATATCTGGATTGACAGCGTTGAATGTTTCTATTGCGAGCGGTACACCGGCTAAAAATCCGGGGGCGCGGGCGTTCATTATTGCCGTCATTTTTGTGTCTGGTGCAATGCACGCTTGCGAGGTTAAATCACCGCCATCACCAAAATCTTCGCGTAATGCATGAGCAATGAGCGGTTTAATCATGATAGATGGTAAATGTAGGGGGTGTTTCACCATGATGTAGAGTTTCCTCGTTTGCTACTCGTCTAAATTGGAGATGAAGAGTTATTCGCCAAGGGCAATTTCTGTGTGTTCCGGATCTTCTTCTGGTTCGGGATAATCTTCACGAAAATGTCCGCCGCGACTTTCTTCGCGCAACATGGCCCCAATTATAATCATTTCTGCTGTGATCAATGCGCTCATCAGACCTGATGTCATAGTTTCGGTATGGCGAGCTTCATTCTCAATCTGATCAATGAGTGTACGGCTGACCTCAAGGCTATCGCGAGAACGTATTAAGGCTACGCCGTTAGACATGGCTCTGCGTAAGCCTTTCATCACCATTGTGTCCGCAGGTTTGGGGGGATATTTTAGTCGATCTTCAGGGGCGTTGGCGCGGGTAATTAGCGTAGTCTGACTATTTTGTATATCTAAGGCGGCACGAGCGCCAAAGACAACCGCTTCTAATAAAGAATTAGATGCCAAGCGATTGGCCCCGTGAATGCCGGTTGAGGCAACTTCTCCAACGGCCCATAAACCTTCGATACTGGAGCGGCCATTTAGATCAGTTTTAATGCCGCCCATATGATAATGGCATGCCGGTGCAATCGGAATTAAATCTTTGGCAGGATTAATGTTTGATTGTTTACATGACGTATAAACGGTTGGGAACATACTCTCAAATTGCTCACCAATGGCTGCGCGCGCATCAAGAAAAGCGCCTCTTTGCGCTGTGATTTCGGCTTCTACGCCTCTGGCGACAATATCGCGCGGAGCGAGTTCGCCGTCCTTATGCAGCTCGAGCATAAACCGCTGGCCTTGTTGATTGACAAGCCATGCTCCTTCACCGCGAATGGCCTCGGTGGCAAGGGGGGCGGGATCAATGCCGACGTCCAGCGCGGTGGGGTGAAATTGTACAAATTCTGGATCACGAATAATCGCGCCCGCCCGCGCCGCAAAAGCAAGGCCATGGCCTTGCGCTCGAACAGGATTCGTTGTGACGTTATAGAGACCGCCAAGACCGCCTGTTGCTAAAACAGTGCGCGGCGAAATAATTTCTTCACGCTTGCCAGCCTGTACATTGAAAGTCAGAACGCCAACAACCTGGCCTTGATCATCTGTTAACAGATCTTCGACAACCACACTCTCAATAATGGTGATGTGATTGGCGGCATGAGCCGCATTGACCAGAGCCTCCATAATTGCGGCGCCTGCGCGGTCGCCAGCGGCATGAACAATGCGCTGTCGATTATGGGCGGCTTCTCGCCCAACTTTCAAACTTCCGTCAGTGTGGAGATCAAAGGGAACACCCCAATCGATAAGGTCATTTACCGCGTTTTGTCCAGCGTCAACGAGTGTGCGTGCGGCGATTTCATCGACAAGGCCTGCGCCAGCATCGATCGTGTCTTTAAAATGAAAATCAGGATGGTCATCAGGCCCGATAGCCGCCGCCATGCCCCCTTGCGCCCAAATGCTGGAGCCTCCTTTACCCAAAGGCCTGGCGGTGATCACCGTGACCGGCATGGGAGCAAGCTTGAGGGCCGTAACAAGGCCGGCAACGCCTGCGCCAATGATAAGAGTTTCGATCAATAGTTTGACTTTCGGTTGAAGAATAAAACCTTAAAGACTGGCACGATCTTCAGTGACCATCACTTCTGGTGCGTATTGATGCGCATAACTTGATTGATGCTTTAACGGTAGCGCCATCATTCGTTCTACTGCGCCGCGCGCTTTTTCTGCCATTGCTGGGTCAATAAGAACTTCATGGGTTTCTGTTTGCAAGGCTTTTAAGATTGCAGGCAGAGAAATGCGCTTCATGTGTGGGCATAAGTTGCATGGGCGAATAAAGTTCACGTTCGGATTTTCTGCGGCAACATTATCGGACATAGAGCATTCGGTTAGCAATACGACATTTTTTGGCTGCTTGTCTTGAACGTAGTCTATGAGGCCGCTGGTGGACCCGGCGAAATCAGAAGCGGCGATAACATCGGGTGGGCATTCTGGGTGAGCGAGAACAATGACGCCAGGATTGGCTTCTCGCACTTCCTCAATATCACTGGCTGTGAACCGTTCGTGGACTTCGCATTCTCCCGCCCAAGTAATGACTTTGATATTGGTCATGGCAGCAACATTATGGGCTAAATATTGATCCGGGATCATGATGACCTGATCACTCCCCCATTCGGCGCATATATGTTCGACCACTTCAACGGCATTGGATGATGTGCAACAAATATCGGTTTCAGCTTTTACATCGGCGGTGGTATTCACGTAGGTTACCACTGGTGTGTCAGGGTGTTTTTCTTTCAACAATTTGACATCGGCGCCAGTTAGGGAGCTTGCCAAAGAGCATCCCGCGCGCAAATCGGGTATCAATACCTTTTTTTCCGGCGCGAGGATTTTTGATGTTTCGGCCATAAAATGCACACCGGCCTGGACGATCATGTCAGCATCCGTTTTCGCCGCTTCTTTCGCAAGTTGCAAACTATCGCCTTTAAAGTCCCCTACACAGTGAAAAATTTCCGGGGTCATGTAATTATGCGCCAGGATGACAGCATTTTTTTGTTTTTTAAGATCGTTAATTGCTGCGATGTAGGGAGCATGCAGTCGCCATTCAAATTCTGGGATGAAGCTGGAAACGGGACCGTATAAGGGATCTGTTTTGGCTTTTACATCATTTGTGTATTCTAGAGGCGGCGGCAATATGGCGGCTCTGGAGCTTGTGGGCTTTGTCTCATATTTTAATAATGTTTTGTGCCCTGTTGATGAACCTTGTTTTTCTTTTAGATCAATATCAGACATTATTTTTAGCCCTTCTCAGTTCGTCATCATCTTTTGTGCTTTAAGACTTAAATCTTATCGGCCGTATTGTTGTCGACTAATAAATATGCTCAATCAGAGTATATGTAAGGCCTAAAAAAGGGCCCACAAGAGGTGAGCCAATATTTGCGCTTAGAAAGCATTTGTGCTTTGACGCGTCAAGGGCATTATTTCTATTTTTCAACTAAGGGTTGAGTACCCGTCTTAAAATTAATCATTTGAGGACGCATCCTGAATAATGGCGTGCGGTTATTGGCTTAGGAAAAGCGGCGGAATGGGCGGTCTCACCCTATTTCTATCCTAATGTAAAAACACCTAAGGGGGGCACGCATGGTGTGGTACACATGGCGAGAGAGTGTCAGGCGGTTTTAACTTTTCAAATAAGAAGTGAGGAAACAACATAATGCTAAAAACCTCTAAAAGGATATGCATTGCTATTTTGGGATTGTGTGTTGTATGGGCGTGTCAGAGCCTTGAAGGAGGTGACATCAGACAAGCGAGCACTGTAGCTGCGCAAGCGCAAAGCAATGCATTAACCGTTTATCTCGTGCGTCACGCCGAAAAAGAAATCGATGGTACGCGCGATCCAGGTTTAACGCCCAGAGGAAAAAGCCGCGCTCAAGCTTTGGCAACCCTTTTGTCCGGGGTTGAGTTTACACAAATTCATTCTACTGATTATCAGCGTACCAGAGATACGGCTTTACCTGTCTTGAAAAATAGCGATCTCAAAGCGCTAAGTTTATATCCCGGGAGCGATCTTCCTGGTTTGGCGCAAAAAATAATATCAGCCGGCGGAACCCATCTTGTTGTTGGTCACAGTAACACGACGAATGAGGTTGCAGAACTTATCAGCCAGCAATCCGGTAAAACTATCGATGATAGTGATTATGATCGCCTTTATGTTGTCGTGCGAAAGAATGGTCGATCGGTATTGTCGATAGTGCGTTTTGACCCTTTTAACTGAATGTCTGGTGTATTTGGCGGTCCAGTGAACCATCAACCGGTACTTGCTTGGTCGCAAAATACTTTAACTTTGAAGAAACTGACCGAAAGTCTTTTATAGGCGGGGCAAGTTGATTTTTCTGTTGGGCTCTTTGGCCTGATTGTCAGGCCAGGCTGATTGTGAGCGAGATGCTCAAGGCACTTACTATATCGCTAAGGCTTGAATGAAGAGGATTGTTTTAATCTTGGGATGACAAGCCGAGAAGCGGCGCGGTCTTTTAGGGCTTCACGATTTATTTTGAATAGGGCTGCGGGGCGACCAGTTTTTACTTGGCATATATTTCCCGTACGTTCAACCAAACCCATGCTTTCAACAGAACGGCGAAAATTTTGTTTGTGAGTCTGGAAGCCGATAATCGCCTCGACACTTTTTTGCAAATTCAAAAGAGTAAATTCAGTACCCATCATCTCAAAGATAACGGGTCTATATTTGAGTTTCCCGCGTAATCGACCAATAGCTGTTGCCAGAATGCGGCGATGGTCAGCGGCCATGGATCGCCCAGTGCTTGGGGGCGTTTTGTTGGTTGGTATTAAATCTTGGCTTGAACAATTATCAGGAGATTCTGGAACGAGCCCAGCTTCATACATTAATTCGAACCGTTCCAGAGTGCGCTCCTCTTCCCAATGGGTACCTCCTATGGCAAAAGCAATTTTAAATCGTTGATGTCGTGCGATTTGTTCTTTGGAGGAACTTGCGCTCTCACACCATTGATGCAGGTTGGGCAGTATATTCTTTGTCAAACATTCTGGCTCGCCATTGCGCCAATCCTCCCAGGGAAAGAATGCGTACCAGCTGCGCCAACTCGCATTGGAAACTTCAACCGATGCAGGTTCTGGGGCGAGGGCCAAATAACCAACAGAAACAATATGGTCCAGAGAGCGGATTTGATCATTTGCGATGTCGGTATTGGTATGATCACCATTCTCGCGGCCCCGATCGCCAAACGTATAAAGTTGCTCCACATAACCGAGCGTGACTTTGGTTTGGCGAGTTACCCAATCGCGCAATCCGATTTCAAATGTTCGGTGTTGGGTAGGGTCAAAAGGCCCATAAGGCAACGCAATATCGTCGCGATGTGTGCAAAGGACATATGGCTCCCCCTCTTTAAGAGCGGCAAGAACTGCATTCAGGGTAATTTGAACTAATGTTCCCGATTGGCCATGATCATTATTGTTCATACCTTCAGGTGTGACCGATTACGCCGCCGAAGACAAGACCACAATCGGGGCATCTATTGTCGTTCGGCATGGGGGTAATTCATCAATCGCATCGAACAAACGACAGTCACGATCAAGAATTTCATCCGCATGATTGATCATAAACAGACAAGGATCCGCGTGGGGGGCCTCACGGCGTAACATTGCAGCCAGTTCATATTCCGATTCATCAGGCTTAATCATGCATAATAGAATATACGCAGCCGCCATTGAACGAGAGACGCCTTTCGCGCAGTGAATCAAAACATTCGCATCATCCAGGCGCCAGTTCTCATAACTTTTAATGATATTTTCAGTGCGTTGTTTAGCGGTTAAATTATAGGCTTTACCGCCAGATTCACATTCTACGTATAGCTTCAGGTGATTTTCTGGAACGATATTGTCGAACGTGGGGCGCGGTTCATCCTCACTCAAAATAGATATTACATACCTTGGGTTATAAATTGCTTGGGCTTCGCGCGCCCGCTCAAGAGAACTAACAATCAACATAAATTTTAATTTAACCTTGGCAAAACGAAGGACTTTGACCTTAAAAAAGATACCATCAATGTATCTGTTTGGTGTTTTTATGAAACCGATTGTGCTTTTCAATATAACTTGCTCAATAAGTTTGGCCGTCAACCAGAGACGGAGCTTAGGTTTGGGTTTCAGCGAAACACGCGTAGACAGATAAGATAGTTTTTTAAATCTGGACTGAAAATCAGATAATTGAAAGAGTTATGAGATCACAGAGGCTTGAGATCACGGGGGTTTGATCGAATTCACTGTATCATATAGAGAATTACTAGATTTTCTGTTAAAATCACTGCGATAAGTGGGGTTAGATGCTCCCGCGCCTGTCATTTCTAGGGGTTAGGGGGTCATTTGTGCCATTAGCTTGTCAAACCTGACCATAAAATTTATTTCTGAAGTGGTTGCGTCTTCAATCAATATTTCACGGGGGGGTAATCCTCGTGGGGCTCCAAACAGTTTTCTCGCTTCACTAACCTCAAAACCAGCAATTTGGGTGGCCTCATAATAAGCGCTGGCCTTATCGGCTTTCTTGATGGTTTTTTCGATGGTTTCAGGTAAATTTGCCGGCAATCCGAACCGAATATGGATGGCTTGTTCCAGACCTTTTTCGATTTTCTTGTATTCAGGTCCTAGAGCAGCCTTAAACGGGCTAATCATATCACCAATAACAAACTCAGGAGCATCATGTAAAAGTGCCGCAAGTCGCCATTTAACAGGCCAATCGGGCTTATTATGCGCGCATATGTCCTCAACAATGACGCTATGTTGGGCGACATTGAAGGGAAGTGGGCCGTGAGTTTGACCGTTCCAGCGGGCTACACGTGCGAGCCCATGGGCGATGTCTTCAATCTCGATATCTATGGGGGAGGGATCGAGTAGATTTAAGCGGCGACCTGACAACATGCGTTGCCATGCCCGAGATTGTCGGGGTGTGCCAGAGGGGGGTATTGGTGTCATGCGTGAGGGTGTTGTGGTCATAGAAGATCTAATTTTCGTGATATTATTACATATCCATCCTTCCGTATGCTTCGCTATCAGACCCGCTACAACCTTGCAAGTCCGAATCAATAAGCCCCCATCAAGCCACGTGCGTTGCCAGCAAGCTTAAATTCTATCTTGCAAAATTCTCAATCGAGCTTTAAATAAAAGTCGTGACGTTATCTTTCATGCGAATTCTCTGATGCTTAATGCAGATCGACGATATTCAGAATAAAGACCGAACTGCACCAAACCACCGCAATGTAGCGGGTGGATTTAATATGACTTAGGAGAAAACGGATGGCTAATGGCACCGTAAAATGGTTTAACGCAACTAAAGGCTACGGCTTTATCCAACCTGATGAAGGTGGAAAAGATGTTTTCGTACACATCTCTGCTCTTCAACAAGCTGGCCTTGCGGGTCTTGATGACGATCAAAAAGTTTCATACGAATTAGAAGCTGGTCGTGACGGCAAGCAATCTGCTGTCGAAATTAAGCTTTTATAGTTGAATTGACACGCTAAATGCTGGCGCTAAATGCCGGCATGGGTGACTAAAATAGACTAACGGCTCAGGGTTTCCTGGGCCGTTTTTTTGTGTAAAAGCGTGCGCCGTATTCACCTTTATGTTGCGTACCAAGAGAGTCGGAGGAGTTGTGAGAGGGTCAGCACTATAGCGGCATTCAAGTATTTCCAGATCAAGGGGCGATCTGTTGAGCGTCCGGAAATGTAACAAAATGCCATGATAAATCAGAAGACAAGCATTTTGCGTGTCTACGGGAACCGGTTGAACCGCAATAAATGCGAAAAATCAAATATTAAAGCACCTTGAAGTGGAGGTGCTTTAATATTTGATTTTTATACAAACGAGGCTATGTTTTCGCTCGAGGTTATGGGGATTATTTGTTCTATGTATGAAGCGTAGAATTTAGAATGAAGGGAATATAATGTTTAACGAATTTAAAGAATTTGCCATGAAAGGCAATATGGTTGATATGGCGGTTGGTATCGTCATGGGTGGCGCGTTTGGTACGATCATCAAGTCACTGGTGGATGATATTTTAATGCCGCCAATTGGTATGTTGATGGGCGGTGTCGATTTTTCTGAAATGAAATTGATTTTGAAAGATGGTACAGGTGACGTGGCGCCGGTTGCGATGAATTACGGTCTGTTTATTAATGCTTTGATTGCTTTTATCATTATTGCATTAGCGTTGTTTTTTGTGATCAAAGGTATCAATTCAGCGAAAAAAGCAGAAGAAGAAGCTCCTTCAGAACCACCACGTCAGGAAGTTCTCTTGGAAGAAATTCTTACTGCTCTTAAAAAATAAGCTGCACCCCAGCTGGCTCCTCCTTATAGGGGGTGCCGATATAGATGAAACGACCCGGCTAATCTTTTGGCCGGGTTTTTTTTGAGGCAATGATACGCTACATCTTAAATTTTTTTGAGATCAAGTGGCCATCTGTTGACCGCCCGGAAATGCAATGAAACAACAACTCAAAGCACCTCCTTGATCCCATTTGATGCGCAGGTATTTTCGCAAGATTGCTGGCGTCAAAAAATACTCAAAGACGAGAAGATTCGTATGAAATAAAAAGGTACGACCAGATCAGTAAACATCCAAGTTTAGAGATTTTCTGCGTAAAACCATTTGTCCCATTGCGAAGAGAGCGCTCTCCCGCTATATCGCGCAGATGACACCGCTTAAAAATATCCGAAATTTCTCGATTGTTGCCCATATTGACCATGGCAAGTCAACTCTTGCTGATCGCTTGATCCAGTATACGGGAGGCCTTGCTGATCGCGAGATGAAAGAGCAAGTACTCGATAATATGGAGTTGGAGCGCGAGCGAGGGATTACTATAAAAGCGCAAACCGTTCGCCTTGAGTACACAGCACAGGATGGCGATACTTATATTTTAAACCTCATCGACACCCCGGGGCATGTCGATTTTACATATGAAGTCTCACGTTCTTTGTCGGCGTGTGAGGGATCTTTGTTGGTCGTTGATGCATCCCAGGGTGTAGAAGCGCAAACTCTGGCGAATGTTTATCAGGCCATAGAAGTGGACCATGAGCTGGTGACGGTTTTGAATAAAATCGATTTGCCGGCTGCTGAACCAGAGCGCGTAAAGGCGCAAATTGAGGATGTTATCGGGATTGATACTGCGGATGCGGTGGAGATTTCCGCGAAGACGGGGCTTAACATCGAGGGTGTGCTGGAGGCAATTGTGACACAGCTTCCCCCGCCAGAGGGTAATCGCGATGCAACGCTCAAAGCGCTTTTGGTAGATAGCTGGTATGATGTTTATCTTGGGGTTGTGGTCTTGGTGCGCATCATTGACGGAGAGATGAAAAAGGGCATGAAGGTGCGCATGATGGGCGCGGATGCTACGTACACCCTTGATCAGGTTGGTGTCATCACCCCCAAGAATACGCCTGTGGATACGTTAGGGCCCGGTGAAATTGGTTATTTAACGGCATCGATTAAAGAGGTCGCGGATACTCGGGTTGGTGATACGATCACTGATGAGCGCAATCCTGTGGCGCAAGCCTTGTCTGGTTTCCAGCCGTCTCAACCGGTAGTCTTTTGCGGTATTTTTCCAGTAGATGCGAATGACTTTGATGATTTGCGCAATTCAATGGGCAAGTTACGCCTTAACGATGCCAGCTTCGAGTTTGAAATGGAAACTTCGGCGGCCCTTGGATTTGGGTTTCGCTGTGGATTCTTAGGGCTTCTGCATCTTGAAATTATTCGCGAGCGCCTGGAACGTGAATTTGGGCTCGATCTTATCACCACAGCGCCGAGCGTTGTCTATCATCTCTATATGAATGATGGGTCTATGATTGAGATGCATAATCCGGCTGACATGCCTGATCCGGTCCAGATTGACCATTTGGAAGAGCCTTGGATTAAAGCAACAATTATGGCGCCAGATGAATATTTAGGCGGTATACTGAAGCTATGTGAGGAGCGACGCGGTGTCCAGCTTGATCTCACTTATGCCGGCTCTCGGGCCATGTTGGTTTATGAACTGCCTCTCAATGAAGTGGTATTTGATTTTTACGATCGATTAAAATCAATTTCCAAAGGGTATGCGAGTTTTGACTATCAAATTGTCGATCACCGAACGGGCGATCTGGTAAAGATGTCAATACTTGTCAATGATGAGCCTGTGGATGCGTTATCGATAATTGTACATAGAGATAAATCTCAAGTGCGTGGGCGGATTATGTGTGAGAAGTTAAAAGATCTTATCCCGCGGCATTTGTTTAAAATTCCCATTCAAGCTGCTATTGGGGGGCGCATTATTGCGCGCGAAACGATTGCTGCTATGAGAAAAGACGTGACAGCCAAATGCTATGGCGGCGATGCTTCGCGTAAACGGAAATTGCTGGATAAACAAAAGGCCGGTAAGAAGAAGATGCGCCAATTTGGCCGCGTAGAAATTCCGCAAGAAGCCTTCATTAATGCTTTGAAAATTGATAATTAAAGCATATAGCGGTTTAACCGGATGCCGGTGAACGGTTAGGTTACCGCTTCCATGCGCTCAAATGTCCGTGCACGTACTTCAGCGAACCATTTTTGTAGAGCTGATCCTTGCTTAGTGTTGAGCCGAGAGCGGGCGCCAACAAATTTTTGCCCTGTTGAAGACTGATAAAATCTGATGAGATCATCAAGTTCGTCATCGTTAAATTCTTCTGCGTAGATCAGGGTAATTTCGGACATCAGTTCTGGCAGGGCTGCAGCCATCTCGCCTGCAAGCGTATTTGCAACATTGTTAACGGTTTCGGCGGGGACGCCGCGTTGCAACAAGCTGTTTTTTGCTCTGGTGATTGATGAATTAATGTTTTCCGTTAGTTGCGTTTCTATACGGAGTAACTCGACCAGCCGTGCTGCTTGTAGAGGTGATCCTGTATACGCGTAGGCGGCGTTGCTCCACTGTTTTGTAATCCCACAAAGGTTATGCGGCGCGAATATTGTTAATGCCATGATAAATACAGACGTGGCAGAGATAATTTTTGCGCGCAGTATAAAATGATCCATGTGTATATCCCCTTATTTTACATTCCAGTTTTCCAGCTAACCCAAACAACAGCTAAATCCGCGAAAAATCTTATACGGCTTTCGCGTCCCGATCAGCCCCAAAAAACAATGAATAACGGCCCTCAATTCTTTGTAGCAAAATTCACCGTGATTGATTATTGGGCATTTTGCGACCGAGTAGATAGCGGTTGAGGGTTTTCCGCCTTTAACCCGGTAAAAAATGCGAAAGAATAACAATACACTGCAATTTTGTAACCTGAAAGCATTTCACAGTTATTCTAGAGTGAGAGCTTTTTTGTGAAAAAGCAAGTTTATGATGTTGTTTTAGCGGACTTCAAAAATAGGCATTTGTGATCTGGGTTTGTCGTCCGCCGTGATAGCGGTATAAGTATAGTACCAGTTTTGGGTCGGCATGTTTTCCCTAAACCCTAAGTGTAGCCTTTTTTCTTGAGGAATAAAATTTCAATGTCGATTGACTTAGATGGTTTTGATAATGATCATGCTCTTGATCCGCAAGAAATTTTGAAAGCATATACACTTGGATATTTCCCAATGGCGCGAACGCATGATGATGATCATGCGGTTTGGGTGCTACCGGAATATCGCGGGGTTTTATTTCTGGACCAGCCGCGGCTACCGCGTAAGTTGCGCCGCTTTGTTGCAAAAGATCAGTTTTTAGTGACGGCCAATTGGGCTTTTGACGATGTTCTCTCAGAATGCGCTGCATTGGGCAAAGGACCTGGGCAAGCGGTGCAAAATGAACGCAGTGAGACCTGGATTAATCAGCAGATCCGTGACGTTTACTCTCAGCTACATCGATTAGGGTTTGCTCATTCTTTGGAGTGCTGGGACCGGGGGGAATTGGTGGGCGGGCTTTATGGATTATCTATTGGCCGTATTTTTTTCGGGGAGAGCATGTTTTCCAGAGTCACAAATGCGAGTAAGACAGCTTTTGCCCATTTAATTGGAAGACTGAAAATCGCAAATTATTCGATGATTGATACCCAATTCTATACGGACCATCTCAGTCAATTTGGCGTGGTTGAAATTCCAGATCAGCAGTACCAGTCATGGCTTGCACAAGGATTGAGGTCATCAGCCAAGTTCCCCCTCGGGCTGAGCCGAGCGATAAGGGAGATTGAAATGAACAATTTAGCCGAAAAAATCCCCGATTATTATCCTGGTGTTTTTTCAGGCAAAATATCGGCTGGCAGCGTGTCTAATACTTTATCAAGATCAAATGTATCGTCTGGCCCGTCGGCATTATCATCTTCAGGAGTTTCTGATGCAGCAGGTGGGGGCGTCAAGACTGGTTCGGGAGCTGAATTAACCGGAGAATTCAGCGAATCTGAAAAAGCGTCAGCGGTTTCAGTGTCGACCAATTGCGTCTTACAATCAATCACCCAAACGTCATAAACGCCATGTTCCAACGCATTGAGGCCTGGAGATGAGGCAAACATCCAGCCGGTAAAAATCGAACTTCCCTCAATGATCAATTTTCTAGACGCGCCGTTTTCATCGGCGTTTGCAAGAATAGTTGGTTGAGACGAGGGCTCAGCTTGTGGCGTAGTTTGCGGATCGGTTGATTGTTGGTCGGCCGGTGTTTTCGCAAGAGGCCGTTTATCAAAAATTTCCAAAAATGCTGTTGTTTCGGGGAAATCTTCAGGGGGGCGTTTATCGCAATAGCGTGGTAAAATCTCCAATGATCCAAATTTCACCACCTCATTCATTGGAACTTCGAGGTCAATTGTTCGTGCAATGATTTTATCAAGAGCGCGAATAGTCACGGTGACGGGTTCGCGTTTTTTTTCAATAATGATTGTCCCGAATGGGTCTTTGCTACCCAACGATAAGGTGTCGAGCTCACTCAGCGGTTCAGTTTGAGGGGCAGGGGTATTGAGTGCGGACAATTCATCAAGTTCATTAGCAGGCGGCTGCATGGCCAATGCGCTATGATTTGCGCATAGACTAGCCATGAAACTTGCAGTCATGATGCTAAGCCCCAGTTGGCGTATTCGAGTTTGACGAATAGTCAAAATTTCAAGACAGTTTGACATCTAAAGTCCCTCATTGTTGCCGGGAGTGTTCTGGCCACCCGCATTTCCCGCAGTGAAAGCTTGCATGGCGACCCCTAACAGATCAACCGAGCCTTGGGTAATCGTGACTATGTCGCCGTCAGCCAAGTAAAATTCAGAGGCCCCGGGCTCTAGCGCAATATGAGCGCCGCCAAGAAGGCCGTCTGAAACAATTTTTGCAACCGAGTCATCTGGAACCTGAACATTTTTTTCAATAGTCATTTTTACATTGGCTTCATAGGTCTGACTGTCGAGAGAAAAATCAGTGACTGATCCAATTTTCACGCCGGCAATGCGCACATCCGCACCCGCAGTGATACCATCGACGCGGCCAAATACAGCTTCTAGTTGATAATTATCACGTCCAAAAGATTGGCCACTGACATTGTATGCATAGTAAAAAAATACAGCGGCAATTACCATAACGATTATGCCGACAATGGTTTCTAGAATATTGCTGCGCGTCATAAGAGTGCTCTACCTTTTCAAGGGCTTTATAGTACGTGTCAACTATTGAGTTAGCCTATCGTCCTCATATCACCATATTCGCACGATGCTGTCAGCCCCGAACTTATAAAGAGGAGAAATTACTGAGCAATATGGGCTATTTTATGGGGGCGATATCGGGCATCCCATACAGGCCAAAATGGTACGAAACAAAGCAGTTCTGAACTCTCAAACATGCTTGTTTGTAAGTCGCAATAGGGTATTGGCGTATGAACACTGGGTTTATAGTGGGTTTTATTCTGGCATCCAGGCTTCGTAGTCTGCATCTGGGCCGCTGCCCTCGCGTTCAAGCTCTAGGGATCCTTTTGGGTGATAAGCAAGTGGGGTTCCAGTCATGTTCGGGAGGTGATCTTTTTCCCATTCTTTGACTTTAAATGGTGCCTTTGTAGGCGGTTCATCAAAGGTGTGATGGAGCCAGCCATGCCAATCAGGGGGCACGCGGGAAGCATCAGCGATACCATGATAGAGGACCCAACGACGTTTTATGCCACCGGGGCCGCTAGCTTTATTTTCTGTGAAATACCGATTGCCTTGTTCATCGGTGCCAACAAGTTCTGCGCCTTTGCGCCATAGAGTGAACGAGGTGCCATAAGTGCTTGAATTCCACCATGTGAAAAATTGAGATAACATCGAAGTGCCCGGTACTAAATGAATACTAACTGTAATTTCTAAGCTTTTAAGCGAGAACGACTCACTATTCCAGCGTTTAATTGTCATTTTATGAAGTGATTCTGTGGCCTGTTTATGACAGGTCTAGGCTTATTATGCCGGATGCTATGCGAAATAAAGGAAAAATCTACGCTTCAGGAGCGCCCTTTGGGCCATGGCGGTCGGGGTGTAATGGAGATAATATCTCTTACTTGCAGTTTGCGATGCATTTTATGATACAATATCTTAAACTCAAAATCATTAAATCCCGCTGATTCGACCAAAACTTTTGATTGGAAAACCGCTGTAATGCAGATTGATCGCTTTTATACTAAATCTCCTCAAAATATGGCTGAAAATGCAGGAGAGATAAGTCCGAATCCTGGGTCAGGAAATGGGTCGGCCAAGGAACAAGAATCTCGGCATGAAAGATTTGTAGATCCTGCATATAGCGGCATTGGGTTTGCCGAACGCACCAGTGAAATCACCTCTATCTCTGGTGAAACAATCTTCTCGATGGATGATATTGAAGTGCCGCGCCACTGGAGTCAGACGGCTATTGATATCCTTGCGCAAAAATATTTTCGCAAAGCAGGCGTGCCAACAATTACCAGCAGAGTGCATGAAGACGGCGTGCCATTGTTTATCCAGCGTTCGCAACCTGATTACGAGGCAATGGAGCGTCTGGATATTCATCATCGCTTTGGTGCAGAGCATTCCGCCAAACAAGTGTTTCATCGCCTCGCTGGAGGATGGACGTATTGGGGGTGGAAAAGCGGATATTTTCAAGCTGAAGAAGATGCGCGGGCTTATTATGATGAAATGCGTTACATGTTGGCCGCACAAATCGCTGCACCAAATAGTCCACAATGGTTTAATACAGGATTGCACTGGGCTTATGGTATTGATGACCAGGGACAAGGGGGGCAAGGGCAACCAAATGGTGTGCAGGGCCGCGGAAAAGGCCATTATTACATAGATGATAAAACGGGGCGTTTGCGAGAATCGATCAGTGCTTATGAGCGCCCCCAACCTCATGCTTGTTTCATTCAATCTGTAGACGATAATCTAGTCGGCTCTAACGGTATTATGGATCTATGGCAGCGTGAAGCCCTGCTGTTTAAATATGGATCTGGCACAGGGACAAATTTTTCAACCATTCGAGGCCGTGACGAAGCTCTCTCTGGCGGCGGTGTTAGCTCGGGATTAATTTCTTTTCTGCGGGTTGGCGATGTTGCGGCGGGCGCAGTAAAATCAGGGGGGACAACACGGCGTGCCGCAAAGATGGTGGTGGTTGATGTTGATCATCCTGATATCGAGGAATTTATCCATTGGAAGGTCAAAGAAGAGCAAAAAGTTGCTGCTCTTGTGACGGGCTCCCGCGTGATGGCAAAATATTTGCCAGATGTTTTTGCCGCTTGCACGCAAGACCTCCTTGAGGTTGAAGATGCTGATGATCGCTATTTGCCAGAAAAAAATCCGGGTCTAAAACAAGCCCTACAAAAAGCACGCAAAGCTTTTGTCCCGGATGTCGTTTTAAAGCGCGTTATCGATTTTGCCCGTCAGGGGTTTAAAGAGTTTCATATTGATGAGTATGGCCTTGATTGGGATAGTGAAGCGTATCGTTCAATTAGTGGTCAAAATGCCAATAATTCCATTCGTGTGACAGATGGGTTTTTGCGCAATGTTGCCGAAAATAAAGATTGGACCCTGAGGCGCCGGATTGATGATACGCCGATAAAAACCGTGCCGGCACAAGAGTTATGGAATGATGTTTGTGAGGCGGCATGGATGTGTGCAGATCCCGGCTTGCAGTTTCATGATACGATTAATGCTTGGCATACATGTGCTGAAGATGGGGATATTCGAGCATCAAATCCGTGCTCGGAATATATGTTTTTGGATGATACCGCTTGTAATCTGGCATCGCTAAATTTGATTAAATTTAAAAATGATCAAGGGTTAAATGTTCAGGCTTTAGAGCAGGCTTGTCGTCTATGGACTTTGACGTTAGAAATTTCTGTAGTGATGGCGCAATACCCTTCGGCCCAGATTGCAAAGCGCTCTTATGACTATCGAACTTTGGGTCTTGGGTTTGCCAATCTTGGCGGCCTGATAATGAGCTCCGGCTATTCTTATGACAGTGACGAGGCGCGGGCTATTGCGGGGGCGATTTCGTCTTTAATGAGCGGAGCGGCATATTTGATGTCTGCGCATATGGCGCAACATGTTGGTCCTTTTGCGCGTTACAAACGTAATCACGATAGTATGATGCGCGTTATTCGCAATCATCGCCGGGCAGCGATTGGTCCCAAAGAAGGTGGTGATTTTGAAGGGTTGGCAATTGAACCCAAAATCTTTGATGCTCAAAATTGCCCGTGGTTAGCATTAAGAGAGCGTGCGCAAACCATTTGGAATGACACTTATGAAATGGGGGCGCTGCATGGATTTCGGAATGCGCAGGTAACGGCGGTCGCACCCACCGGGACAATTGGTTTGGTCATGGATTGTGATACCACAGGGGTCGAACCTGATTTCGCGTTGGTTAAGTTTAAAAAACTAAGTGGCGGCGGACATTTTAAAATTATCAACCGGGCCGTTCCATCTGCATTGCAATCTCTTGGTTACAAACAAAGTGAAATTGATGAAATGATCAATTATGCAACAGGCCACGGCTCGTTGACCGGGGCGCCTGGTATTGATTATGTTGTTTTGCGCGATGAAGGCTTTAGCGACACTCATATTAAGGCTCTTGATGAGCGTTTAAAAACCGCCTTCGATGTGACATATGCATTTACGCCTCAAGCGCTTGGGGAAGATTTTTGCATGAATATTCTCGGGTTTTCGCAAAGCCAATTAAATCAATCCGGGTATGAAGTGTTAATGGATCTTGGGTTTAATGATGAAGAAATTCATGCCGCAAATCTATATTGTTGTGGAACGATGACACTGGAAGGGGCCCCGCATTTAAAAGAGGAGCATTTATCGGTTTTTGATTGTGCCTCTCCTTGTGGGCGTTTTGGTGAACGGGCGCTCTCGGTTGATGCACACATTCATATGATGGCCGCCAGTCAACCTTTTATCTCAGGGGCCATATCCAAGACTGTGAATTTGCCTGCGAAAGCCGGAGTTAATGATTGCGCGCGAAGTTTTATGTTGGCGTGGCGCGCGGGCTTGAAGTCAATTGCTCTCTACAGAGATGGATCCAAATTATCCCAACCACTTATGAGTGCGCTATTGCAAGAGGGCGTGGGCGAGGAGGACGAAGAAAATTTTGAGGATGTGTTGAGTGCAGCGCCGCAAGCGCAGCGATCCAAAATTGTTGCGGAAAAAATAATTGAGCGCATCATTGAGCGTCAACCAGGGCGTCGCCGTCTGCCTGATCGTCGCAAGGGGTATATTCAAAAATCAATAGTGGGCGGACATAAAGTTTATCTGCATACGGGAGAATTTGATGATGGGGAGTTAGGGGAAGTTTTCATTGATATGCATAAAGAAGGGGCGGCATTTCGCTCTTTGATGAATAATTTTGCCATCGCCATTTCACTCGGTCTTCAATATGGGGTTCCTTTGGAAGAATTTGTGGATGCTTATGTCTTTACCCGGTTTGATCCTTCCGGTCCTGTACAAGGCAATGATCAGGTTAAACATGCAACATCGATTCTGGATTATATTTTCCGTGAGCTGGCAATTTCCTATCTTGGCCGTAATGATTTGGCTCACGTTGACCCAAGCGAAACTGCTGTCGATGCGATTGGGCATGGTGTTGATGAGGAAAAAGCCCAGGCAGAAGCGACAAAACTCATTTCCAAAGGGTTTTCCCGCTCTACAGTGATGGATAATCTGGTTGTGCTACGCGGCGGTGATTTCGATCGTATGCGGTTGCAAGGTGCTACTGACCAGTCCAGTGATGTAGAATCTGATGATCATGCTGAGGCATCTATAAATGCCGATAGTGACTTGAATCCGTCAGATATTGAAGCGCATGTCAGCCGTTTGGCTGATAAGGTAAATGGCGCAGAAAACTCCTCCAATGTGGCGCCTGTGAAACAACGGGCGCAAAAGGTGCTCAAGGGTAGCCTTGCTGATCCGGGGTTAACGGAATATGAAAAGTCTTTGAATGAAGCGCGGGCAAAGGGGTATGAGGGGGATGCATGCCATACTTGCGGGCAATTTACATTGGTTAGAAATGGAACCTGTTTGAAGTGTGATAGTTGCGGTGCCTCAACGGGGTGTTCTTAATGCATTTCCAGATCAAGTGACAGCCGGTTGATCGTTCGCAAATACGACAAAACAAAACTTAAAGCGCATCCTTGATTCCGTTTGATGCGGACGTTGCTTTAAATTTTCGACACGCTGAGTTCTCTAATTACCTATACAAACCCAGTTTTTTTAATTTCATGTACCATTATGATACATAGATTCAATCAATCTTTCTCAAAGTTTTAAACCTAAATTGAGAGTTTGTTGCCATATTCAAGAGCGCCTATTTGGGTGACCTTGAAATAATGTGAAATTCTGGCTCAACTATTGAGGGTTGAGTTATAAACGAATGATAATTTTCTGATCTTTGGGAGATTATTGAGGGGTAGCAACAGGGGATCGAGCGACTATGTGGAAGAGCCTATTTTTTATAATGTTGTTTGCCTTTGCGGTAATTTCAACAATGGCATCATACTTATCAAGCATCAATGGTAGCGGTGTTGGCGCGAACCCGTTAGTTACACTTGCGAGCAGTATAAGTAACAGCTTTAATCGTGTGGATCGGGTTGGGCCAGCGCTTTCTGAAGCGTTTGAAAAAGTCGAAATTAATATCCCCAGACTTGGCCGGGATACAAAAGACTTCCAGGGTGAAGATAATGTTGACCGCGATTTTGTCGGTTTCGATCTTTCTGGAAAATCATTTCCTAATGCAAATTTTAATGGTGCGCTTTTGTCTGCAGCAATTTTTCGAAATGCAATATTGGATGAATCAGGGTTTGAAGGGGCGCAAGGAGATGGAATTAATTTTATCAATGCGCAATTGAAAGGCAGTCGGCTCTCAGCGGGTATTTTTAGTAATAGTGATTTTACCGGTGCGAATATGCGCGAGGTGGTTGCAAGAGCGGCGCACTTTCCACAATCCAAATTTCTTGATGCTGATTTGTCATTTACGAAATTTTCGAGTGGGGCTCTTCCTGGGGTGGATCTATCTGGTTGCTATTGTGTGAGTGCAAACTTTACCAATGCTGATCTGCGCGACGCTGTCATGATGGGATCTGATTTGTCTGGCGTTCGTTTTGAAAGGACCAAGCTGATGGGCGTTGACTTTACAAATGCTGATGTTCGGCTGTCCGATTTTAGGGGCGCAAATTTAAGTGGTGCAAATTTACATGCGGCAATAAATTTATTGCCCGAGCAATTATCAGAGGCGTGCGGTGATGAGGAAACTAAAGTGCCTGAGGGTTTCACATTAAACCTCTGTTCTCAGTGAAGAGGCGTTCAATAGTTTAATGGATACGCGTTAATGATGAAATCACCAAATCCGCCAAAATCATAGTATAATCATTATCGGGAAGATTTTGCAGGCATTCTAGAGCGGCATTGGCGTAGGTGTGCGCCAGTTGGAAGGTCTCATCGACCCCGTTATGATGCTGGATATGATGATAGGCTTCTTCAAAATCACCATCGTGTTGTACGCCGTCAGTGATGGTGCGTTGCCAAAAACTCTTTTCTTCACTTGATCCTTTGGCAATTGCCCAAATAACGGGGAGTGTCATTTTGCCTTCGCGAAAATCATCGCCAACAGTTTTGCCTAAACTGTTTTCTCGCCCAGCATAATCAAGGGCGTCATCGATGAGTTGATACGCAATTCCAAAGTTTTGGCCAAAAGCGAGAAGAGTATTTTCGATCGTTTCTGAAGCTTTAGTAATCACGGCGCCGACGTGAGTGGCGGCAGAAAACAGGGCGGCTGTTTTCGCATTGATCACCTCGATATACATCTCTTGGGTAGTCTCAATGTTCTTTTGCGTGGCCAGCTGCAAAACTTCTCCTTCAGCAATGACGCTTGATGCATGAGAGAGAATTTGAAGAACTCTCAAATCTTCAGCCTGCACCATCAACTCGAATGCTCTGGAAAAGATAAAGTCGCCGACCAATACGCTTTCTTTGTTACCCCATATGATATTCGCTGTTTTTGCACCGCGTCGCAGGCTAGAATCGTCCACGACATCATCGTGTAATAAAGTGGCTCCATGAATAAGTTCTACCGCGGCAGCGAGGGGAATGTGTTTGTCACCGTCATAATCGAGCGCTCTGGCTGCACTGAGCGTTAACAGCGGACGCAGACGTTTACCCCCGGCATGTATAAGATGGCCAGCCAGGTCCGGGATCATCGAGACAGGTGAAGACAAGCGATCTAGAATTTCGCGATCAACCTTACTTAAGTCATCATTATTAATCTCACGCAGATTGGAGACAATTTTTGAAAACCGTTGGGGGTTGTCATCAGTTTTGAGTGCCAGTGCCAAAAGGTTTGCCTTTCTCAACAGTGTCTCGCGGCTATTGTCGGTACTTGGATATCCAGAGAATGGTCTCCAAGCAAGAGTGTTTGGAAAAACGCCTACAGATTCAGTCTAACTTTCTAGTCACTTTTAAGAAAATCAACCTTGAGTTTTATTGCAGGTTAAATATTCTCGTTGTTAGCAGTGATCCTATGTATTGGTCTGTCACTTCAAGTTTTCCAGTCTATAAGACTGAACCTTAACCAGGCGCGGGTCAAGATAAGCGCTTTGTGTAATAGGGTTCGTCATCGGAACTTTCATGACAAGATTTATATGTTTTTTCATACTCGCTTATAATGAAATGGGAATTATTGAGTGGAATTTCCAGATTGGGGGCTGTTGGGTGGCTGTGACAAAATGCACCGGCTTGGCATTAGAGCCAACTTCTATGAGATTTTGCGGCCCGGGCGATTTGCTCTTGTAGTTCGCCTGTCAAAATTTATATAAATCGTTAGACACCTTGATAAGACAGGGCGTACACCCTGCCGATACAACTCGTCGATGTTTTTGGTTCGCGAGGATAATATTTAGGACACCCGATATTCATATGATCAATTTTATTAAACCTTTTTTGTCGCCTCTGAAATCAGTATGGCAGCTGACGCCATTTTCGGGGGCAGGCAAGTCGCATGTCACGATTCTTTCTTTGAGCGGTGTAATTGGCGCTGGTGGAGCAGGATCTCGGCGGACTCTAAGTTATGAGCGTATGGAAAAAGCGATTGAGGCGGCTTTTAAGCCTGACAATCTTTCTGCTGTTGCCCTCTCCATCAATTCACCGGGTGGATCGCCTGTACAATCGCGATTAATTTTTGCTGCGATACGCCGGCTGGCAGATGAAAAAAAGGTGCCCGTACTGGCTTTTATTGAGGATGTTGGGGCGTCAGGCGGTTATATGTTGGCCGTAGCTGGGGATGAAATTTATGCTGATGAGAGCTCCATCGTTGGCTCTATAGGTGTTATCAGTGGTGGTTTTGGTTTCCCCAAAGCTCTAGAAAAGCTAGGAGTCGAGAGGCGTGTTTATACCGCTGGGACCAACAAGAGCCAGTTGGATTCGTTCGCTCCGGAAAAACCAGAGGATATTGCCCACCTCAAAACCATTCTTGACGATACCCATGAGAAATTTATTGCATTGGTGAAGTCACGCCGAGGGGATAAAATCTCGGATGCGTATGATGATATTTTTACGGGCAGCTTCTGGACGACAACAGGGGCAAAGCAACGAGGTTTGGTTGATGGCAGTGGACACCTGAAGGATATGATTATTGAACGATTTGGCAAAGATGTGGTGATGAAAAAATGCGAGCCGCAAGGAACGTCACTGTTGTCAAAATTAACCGGTGCTGCAAGTGTGGTTGATCCTTTGAGTGGGCGAGAAGCGATGCCATCAGGCTCTTTGATTGATTTGGATCAAGCGCTTTGTGTGATAGAAGAAAAAGCACTTTATGCGCGCTATGGTCTGTAAATTTTGGCGGCGTTAAAAAGTATTTTTTGGAGATTGAAAAAGCATTTTTGGGAGATTGAGATGTCGACAATCACGACTATTCTTGCCGGATTTGCCGTTGCTGTTGGCGGCGTTGTGCTCGGGCGAAAAATTGAGAAAATAAAAACGAAACTGGATCGTGATGATGACTTATTGAAGAAACGATCTGGTAATCAACAAAATCCAGTTATCGAAGCTGAAAGAGATCCTGAAACGGGGACTTTTCACCATAAAAAATAACCGCCGAACAGAGTGTTTTTGCTTTCGCTTTGCAATAGAAGCTGAAATCATAGATGGTTGCGATTGATCGTGTGTGCTAATTTGTAGGATTGAGCGAGCTGTGGGCTGTGGAATCGCAGTTTTTGAGAACACCAACTGAGGTGAGCCGTGTATAGAGGTTTAACGACTGATAGCGCTACCCATGAGGAGGTTTTGTCCGTCCTCATACAAAATCATGCGGCCAATGACACCTTCAGTTCACACAGTGTCGCTTACATTGATTTGGAAGCTTCTGGTCTGGGTGATAAATCATGGCCGATTGAAGTGGGTTGGGCCAAAAATGGTGAAATTCCTCAATCCCTGTTGATAAAACCCTTTTCGGATTGGCCAAGAGCGGCGTGGGACTCGAGCGCGCAGAGTTTACATGGATTATCCATAGATGATTTGAATGACCATGGGTTGGATGTGGTTCATGTGTGCAAAAAACTGAATAACTTTCTTGCAGGTGCCACAGTGTATTCTGATGCGCCCGACTGGGATGGGTATTGGTTATATCGTCTTCATACTGCGGCGCGCATGCGTCAAACATTTAAACTGGCCCATATCGCAGAATTGATGCCCCCGATTAATCTGGCTGAGAAACTGCAATTGGTGGCGAAAACCAACGCATTGGCACCGCATACCCATAGAGCTGCGGACGATGTTCGTCATATGCAGGTCTTGCATGCCTTGGCTGTTTTGCATCAACAAAATGAAGCTGTGTAAAATTTCCAAAATGAAGTTTCAACCGATCACTATTGAGATGCCTGACGGTGTGATGACTGGCTGGCACTTTCCGTGCGCCCGGGCACAAAATACTGCGCCATTGCGACTGTTTTTCATTCATGCAACCGGGTTTTGCGCTTTTGTATATCGGCTAATGTTGGAAAACCTAAAAATTGGGGGCTATGAGGGCGATCAATTCTCTCCGCTCATACACAAAGCTTGCGATCGACAGAATATTGAAATTTTTGCAATGGATATGCGCGGGCATGGACAAACCCGACTGACTGCTCGCGCTGAGACGCTCAAGAGTTGGGAAATCTATGTTGAGGATGTTCATCATTGTCTCGATCATCTCAATCACTGTAGTGGGGGAGATCAAACTCCTTGGGTTTTGGGCGGGCATTCCATGGGCGCCGTGACGGCGTTAATGGCCGGCGCTCGCCGTGATGATGTCCGTGCGATTGCGATGATTGAACCTGTGGCAGTACCTGAAATACTTTCGATAATCGCAGCAACGCCGTTTTGGCCGATATTAGCTAAAGGCTTTCCCATGGCCGTGAATGCGGCCCGAAGGCGCAACCATTGGCAAGATCGACAAGCGGTTACCGCCTCTTATGAGAGAAAAACCCTTTTCAAGTCATGGCATGAGGGGGTTTTGGAGGATTACTTAAAGGATGGCTTGATTGATAAACAGGGTGGGGTGAGCCTTGCTTGTCACCCGGAGTGGGAGGCGGCAACTTTTCGGGCTCAAGCCAACCCGTTTTGGCGAAATGCGCGCGTATTATCTGCAAAAAGGCACTCAGTTTCCGGGGATTGTGAGGCGAGAGACCCGAAGGTTTCAGTAATGGCCAGTCGATTAGAAGGGTCTACGGTCAGTGCCAGAGCGCAAGCGCGGTTTGAAAAAATGGGTTTTAAGGTGGAGCGTGATGCAGCATTCACACACTTACTGCCGATGGAGAGCCCGGTAAGAGCAGCGGCCTTTTTGTCAGGCGCAATGGTGTAAGAGTGAGGCGCGCGATAGTCTAAAACCAGTCAATCTTGATTATAGCGCTCGAAAATCACGCAAATATTATTCTTTACCCGTAATTTAATCGGATCAAGACGCGATTAAAGGCTTTAAGCATGCGCTTCTTTTTGCTATTGAGCGGCCCAAGTTAATCCCTTAAGGGGCAAAAGGTATTTTAAGGCTTCATTTACGATACGCTTATATCAATTAATTCATTCTGGCCATTGTCGCAAAGACCATGTACAGACACGCTAAATTTTCTTTAGAAAGGCACTTCCATGAGTCAAACTTCTGGTGCACCGCAAATTACAGGTAAATTATTCCTTTTTGAACGTCCTGAACTGCTTAACAAAGAGCAGCATGGCGGTTTAGGGATTACGCCTCCAGAACAGCCCTGCAGCTTTTGCGCAAATGTGGCTGCCATTCCTTTGACGGCGAGCGAAATCCCTGCTGCCGTGAAAGATTACCCGGTCGTGTTTCTCTCTGAGGAAGAACCGATTCCATTAGCCGTTGTTGGGCTGATCGATCAAACAAACCTGTTTGTCGATGAAAATGGCCAATGGGCGGCGGATACTTATATCCCTGGCTATATTCGGCGCTACCCTTTTGCGATTGCAAATGAGACTGATGGAGAACGCTTGGCTGTGGTACTCGATAGTGCTTACGCAGGTGTGGTTCCTGGCGGTGATACAAAGCTCTTCGATGATAATGGCGAGCCCACAGCAGCCAGCCAGCAAGCGATTGAGTTTTGTAAAGCCTATGAGAGCGATCGCCGCATGACTGAGCAGTTCACCGCATTACTTAAATCATCCGGCTTAGTGCGCGGACAAGCAGCGCAATATACACCGAAAGATGCAGATTCGCCTCAACCTTTTGCGCAATATTTTGGTATTGATGAGCAAGGCCTGGGTGAGCTTTCGGACTCGAAATTTCTCGAGCTGCGCAAGTCAAATATACTGCCATTTTTATATGCACAGCTGATGTCGCTGGGTAATTGGCGCAATTTGCTGATGCGTCGTGCCAAGCGCTTCAATCTGACTGAAGATCAAGTGTTCCAGCAAATTAATTTGAATTCATAACTCACTTTAAATTTTGCAAGAATAAAAACCCGCCATTTGGCGGGTTTTTTTGTGTCATGTGCACATCCTCAGTTGCGCGCCTGCATTTTGTTTCTGCCGGTTCCAATATCGATGATTATGGTGAAAAAAATTTGTTATAGCTTGCAAAAAGAACAAAAAGCGAATATAGAACATATAAGGAACATTCGAAACATCTTTTGTTATGGAGGCAGACCATGAAAGAATTGCAAACATTGGAAAAAGAAATCTTGCGTGATGCAGTGGGACTTGGGGTATTAGTGACCTTTGTATCAATGGCGTTAATGTGGGGGGCAGTGCTTGGTGGTTAGATCGAATTTGGATTTTGGGTATTAACCTCTAGCCCCTGTTTCTTTGTCTCTTGTCTCGAATTTTGGTCGCTAACGCGGCCAACCAAGCAGGACTATAAATGGAACTGAAGATGAACCCCCAAATGGGTTCGGGCACTGTCCCTGAGACGTCCTCTTGGCTTAAACAATGTTCAGGACTGAGATATGTTCAGAGCTTTAGTGAGGCTTAAATTATTATGGTGACGACCCCATTTATTCATCTGCATCTGCATTCAGCCTATTCTTTGGCTGAAGGGGCCATTCCCATTAATGTTTTGCGTGATTTGTGCATAAAACATCAAATGCCGGCTGTTGCGGTGACCGATACCAATAATTTGTTTGGCGCCCTAGATGCTTCTGAAACACTGAGCAGTGCAGGCATCCAACCGATTACTGGTTTGCAACAAGCTGTAAGTGAGATCAGTTGCGGATTAAAACAAGATCGTAATATGGCAATGCCGTCCTTGGTTTTGTTGGCGCAAGATGAAGCCGGTTATGAAGGTTTAATGGAAATCAGCAGTCGTGGTTTTTTGTTCTCCGAGCGCGAAGAAGCTGCCTGTGTTGACGTTGATTTTTTATGCGAGAAAAATCATGGGCTAATTTGCCTGACCGGTGGATATAATGGTCCGCTTGATCAATTACTCAGAGATGCCCGGCTTGATGAGGCACGCCAACTGCTGGAAAAGCTCGCAAAAAGCTTCGAGGGGCGCCTTTATATCGAGTTACAGCGCCACGAGGGTCGAGATTATTTTGAGGTGGAAAGCCGATTGATCGAGTTGGCTTATGTTATGAATTTACCATTAGTGGCGACCAACGAGCCATTTTATCCCGCTCCTGATGATTATGAGGCGCACGATGCATTGTTATGCATCGCTGAAGGAGCGTATGTGCATCAAGATGATCGTCGTCAGGTCACTCCGCATCATTATTTTAAATCGGGTGATGAGATGCGGGCTTTGTTTGCGGACTTGCCTGAAGCGTTGGTAAATAGCAGTGAAATCGCGAAGCGGTGTGCATACCGACCTTTAATGCGTCCGCCGATTTTACCTAATTTTCTCGATGCTACGGGAGATGGTCTGAACGGTGAAAATCAGCAAGAAGATCGGCAACGCGCTGAGATGGAGGCTTTAGCCAAAGCCGCACGCGACGGCCTTGAAAAGCGGTTAGAGGTGATTGAACTTGCTGAATCGCGCGAAGCATATTTTGACCGCTTGAAGGTTGAACTTGATATTATTAATGGAATGGGATTTCCGGGATATTTTTTGATCGTTGCTGATTTTATTCAGTGGGCCAAGTCTAAATCAATCCCAGTGGGCCCCGGGCGTGGCTCTGGAGCGGGGTCGGTAGTCGCTTGGGCTTTAACCATTACGGATCTTGATCCCCTGCGATTTGGTTTGTTGTTTGAGCGGTTTTTGAATCCAGAACGTGTTTCCATGCCGGATTTCGATGTCGACTTCTGTCAAGATCGGCGCGATGAAGTTATCCGTTATGTGCAGGAAAAGTACGGGCAGGATCGTGTTGCCCAAATTATTACTTTCGGAAAGTTACAGGCGCGCGCTGTGTTGCGCGATGTGGGTCGTGTGCTGAATATACCGTATCCGGTGGTTGATCGGTTATGTAAATTAGTTCCCAATAATCCTGCAAACCCGGTGACTCTTGCAGAGGCGATCACAACAGAGCCAAAGCTTAGAGAAGAGCAAAAAAATGATACAACAGTTGCTGCGTTAATTGAAAAAGCGCTTAAATTGGAAGGGCTTTATCGTCATGCCTCCACCCATGCGGCGGGCGTCGTCATTGGTGATCGCCCATTAGAAAAATTAGTTGCACTTTATCTTGATCCGCGTTCTGACATGCCGGCCACTCAATTTAATATGAAGTGGGTCGAACCTGCAGGATTGGTGAAGTTTGATTTTCTGGGGCTGAAAACTTTGACTGTCATTTCAAAGGCGATCGGCTTCTTGTCGGCGCGCGGCGAAAAGGTCGATATTGAGACAATATCATTGAATGATGAAAAATCATTTGCGATGCTTGGTGAGGGTCACGCAACGGGTGTGTTTCAATTGGAGAGCGCCGGCATGCGGTCCACCCTAAAATCCATGAAGCCAGACAGCTTGGAGGATATTATCGCATTGGTGTCGCTCTATCGACCGGGGCCGATGGAGAACATTCCCACTTATATTGACCGCAAACAGGGGCGCCAAGAGCCGGATTATCTGCATCCCAAATTGGAGGGTGTTTTAAAAGAAACCTACGGCGTGATTATTTATCAAGAGCAGGTCATGCAGATTGCGCAAATACTCTCTGGCTATTCTCTGGGCGAGGCTGATTTGTTGCGCCGGGCAATGGGTAAAAAGAAAAAAGAGGAGATGGATAAACAGCGCAAACGGTTTGTTGATGGCGCGGTAGAGCGAGGCGTAAAAGCGGCTAATGCCTCTTCGATATTTGATCTGGTGCAAAAGTTTGCTGGTTACGGTTTTAATAAATCTCACGCTGCTGCTTATGCGTTAATCGCTTATCAAACAGCGTGGTTAAAAGCGAATTATGCACCCGAATTTTTAGCGGCTTCGATGTCGTTGGATCGTGCTAATACGGACAAGTTGGCAGTTTTTATTAAAGAGGCGCGACGGGCCGGAATCGAGATTCGCCCCCCCCATATTAATTATTCGATGGCTGATTTTTCTGTTGAACATCATGGTAAGCAAGCTGTGATGTCGTCTCCGGGTCAGACAAATTTAGATGACTCGGGTCCGGAAGATATAGCGCAAGCGATGAGCGGTGCTGTCGTTTACGCTTTGTCTGCGGTCAAAAATGTGGGTGAAGCGGCCATGGCTCATATTGTGGAGCGCCGCGAAGTGGGCGGCGTTTTCAAGGATATATTCGACTTTGCTGAGCGGGTGGATTTGCGGATGGTCGGTAAGCGGGCCATGGAAAATTTGGCGCGTGCGGGGGCTTTTGACGGATTGTGTGCGTCTCGTGAGCAAGCGTTTCGGTCCGCTGATTTGTTAATTCGCGTGTCCGTGCGCCATCATGAAGAACAAAATAGTGATCAAGCGGGTTTATTCCAACTCGATAGTGCGCCGCAATTAGAACGTCCCTCCTTACCTGTGATAGAGGAGTGGATGCCGATGGATAATCTCATGGAGGAATTGCGAGCCCTCGGATTTTACTTTAGTGGGCATCCGCTTGATGCCTATGAAACCGAGCTTGGCAAATTGAATGTGGTGACTTTTACCAATGCACAAGATGCGGTTGTCAATGATGATGAGACGGCTTTTCAGCTCGCGGGTGTTGTGCGCAGCGTAAAGCTTCGACGATCAAAATCGGGCAAGCCTTTTGCCTGGGTCGAACTTTCCGATGCGACGGGGGAATATGAGATTACGGTTTTTTCAAAAACCCTGGAACCGGCCAGAGACCTACTTGAAGTCGGGACATTACTACTTGTGTCGGTTTCTGCCGACATTTCTGATGGTGGCGATGTGCGATTTATTGCCGAGGCAATTGCGGGGCTTGATAAGGCCGCATCGAATGCGGCGTCACAATTGCGCATATCCCTATCTTCGCAAGAAGCATTGGAAGGGGTTAAGAAGCGATTGAAAGCGGTGCGCCCTGCCTCGGATGCGGAACGGGGGCAGGTGGTGTTGTTCTTTCAGCTTCCTGAGAATGGGAGAGAGGTCGAGGTTTTACTTTCTGAGCCAGCTGCCGCGACCCCTCAGATGCGAAGCGCCTTGAGGGAAATTGATGGGGTTTATGAGGTTGAGCTTGTCTGACGAGCTTGTTCGATTAGCTGACCGCCAAGCTGGGTTTTTAATTTTCTTTATGGGCTTAACCTGTAGAGGGTCTTAAAAAACCGTGAAATTGATTTGAGAATTGATAGTAAGGCACGGAGCATCATGGGCTCCGTGTGTAGCGGTTATCGCGATAAATGATGTGACTGCTCTCAAGTTAAAGTATTTTGCGTGTTTGTGGGAATTAGTTGAACTGCAATAAATGTGAAAAAAGAAACGCTTAAAGCACCTCGGCGATTCAATTTGAAGTAGAGGTGCTTTAGGGCATCAGGCATACGTTTTTTTAGTATTTCTGAGTGAAACGCGATATTTTGCATACTTAGCTATTGATCTTGGGGCAAAGGCAGGGTAATTGCGCGCCATCACACACGCAGATGCCATCCGCGGTGGTCTTTTTTGACTCCTCGGCGCTGCGGAAGTTTAACCGACGGAGATAATTTAAAATGGCGTTACCTGACTTTTCCATGCGTCAGCTTCTTGAGGCTGGTGTACATTTTGGACATCAAACCCACCGCTGGGATCCGAAGATGAAGAAATACATCTTTGGTGATCGCAATGGGATCCATATCATCGATCTTTCCCAAACTGTTCCCCTTTTGCACCAGGCATTGGTGAAAATTCGCGACGTGGTTGCAGGCGGTGGACGGGTTCTATTCGTAGGAACTAAGAGACAAGCGCAAAATCCGGTTGCCGAGGCTGCCGCCGCATGTGCGCAATACTACATGAATGTTCGCTGGTTAGGCGGTACATTGACGAATTGGGAAACAATTTCTAATTCCATCAGCCGTCTCAAGGAGATGGAAGAATTGCTTTCCGGGGCAGGCAAGGGCTTAACTAAAAAAGAGCAACTGCAACTCGAGCGAGGCCGTTTGAAACTTGATGCCTCTCTTGGCGGAATTCGCGAGATGGGTGGTTTGCCAGACTTGATGTTTGTCATTGACGTGAAAAAAGAAGCGATCGCTATTCAAGAAGCGAAGAAGCTGGGTATTCCCGTTGTCGCGGTAGTCGATACAAATTGTAATCCTGACAATATTGATTATGTGATTCCAGGTAATGACGATGCTTCTCGGGCGATTAGCCTTTATTGCAGTCTTGTAGCCGATGCTGTTATTGACGGTATCTCTGAAAGCCAGGCGTCTTTAGGCGTTGATATTGGCGCTATGGCTGAGGCTCCGGCGGAACCTGCGCTGGACGCTGCGACAAAGGAAATTGCAGTCGAAGCAGAGGCAGAAGAAAAACCTGCTGAACCGACTACAGACCAACCTTCTGCATAAAACAGTTCAAGCAATCACGATCATTGATATTAAAAAAATCATCAATGATCATGTCGAATTTTAAACAATGATACAGGCCTGATGATTTAAAGCGGGCTTGATAACAAAACAGGAGAAAGTGCGATGGCTGCAATTACCGCGGCGATGGTCAAAGATTTGCGTGAAACAACGGGCGCAGGCATGATGGATTGCAAGGCTGCCTTGCAGGAAAATGATGGAAATTTGGAAGCAGCTGTGGACTGGTTGCGCAAAAAAGGATTGTCAAAGGCTGCCAAGAAAGCGGGCCGGACAGCAAGCGAAGGGTTGGTCCAATTGGCTGTCAACGGCTCTAATGGCGTTGTAGTTGAAGTCAATTCTGAGACAGATTTTGTCGCTCGAAATGAATTGTTTCAGTCAATGGTTGCACAAGTTGCAGACACGGCGGTTAGTGTGAATGGTGATTTGGAAAAATTGCGCGCTGCTAATTTTCCGGGTACTGACAAAACTGTTGATGCGCATATCACAGAGATGGTTGGCCAAATTGGTGAAAATATGTCTTTGCGACGCGCTGAGGGTATTCAGGTCGATGAAGGCGTCGTTGCTGCTTATGTCCATGGCCAAGTTGTCGATAATGCCGGTAAAATTGGCGTATTGGTTGGTCTGAAATCATCCGGTGATAAAGAGAAATTGGAAACTCTGGGCAAGCAGATCGCTATGCATGTGGCTGCGGCCCGCCCTTTGGCGGCCAATATTGATGAGTTAGATAGTGAAACCGTCGAGCGTGAAAAAGCAGTGCTGGCAGATCAAGCGCGGGCTTCGGGGAAGCCTGAGGAAATTATCGGTAAAATGGTAGAAGGCCGATTGCGCAAGTTCTATGAAGAATCCGTACTGCTTGAACAAGTCTTTGTTATGGACGGCGAAACCAAGGTTGGCAAAGTGATTGAAAATCTCGGTAAAGAACTTGGCACTTCTGTTGAGCTGGTTGGCTTTAAGCGCCTCGAGCTTGGTGAAGGTGTTGAAAAGAAAGATGATGAAGATTAATGCGATCTACAAATCATCAAAATCGAATTATGAATACGAAGACTGACTTTACTCGCTTCGATGTTTTATAGTTTTAAAAATCCCGGGCTTTGCAGCCCGGGTTTTTTATTGGTGAGCTCAACGAGCAAGTGGTAATTTTGATTATTATGCGCGACAAAACCGAAGGCTATATCGGTACTTTTATAGGGTGATGATGAGAGATGAATAAAGAAGCGAAAGCCGGCAACATGACAACAGGATCAAAGGCTGAGTTGCGTTATAAACGAGTTCTTTTAAAAATTTCTGGCGAAGCTTTGATGGGGGATGGTCAGTTCGGTATTGATAATAAGACCGTTGACCGAATAGCACATCAAGTGAGCGCCGCTCTCGATCTCGGGGCGGAAATTAGCCTTGTCATTGGCGGCGGAAATATTTTTCGGGGTGTTTCAGCTGCCGCTGCAGGGATGGAGCGGGCAAGCGCTGATTATATGGGGATGTTAGCGACGGTGATGAATGCACTTGCCATTCAAAATGCCTTGGAGCGGATTGGCGTTTACACCCGTGTTCTCTCTGCGATTGAGATGACGGCTATATGCGAGCCTTATATTCGCCGCCGTGCTCTACGCCATGTAGAAAAACGCCGTATCGTGATTTTTGCAGCCGGTACCGGAAATCCGTTTTTTACAACAGATACAGCGGCCGCATTACGCGCCGTTGAAATGGGTTGTGATGCCCTGTTTAAGGGGACGCAAGTCGATGGAGTTTATTCTGCAGATCCCAAAAAAGACCCTGATGCAGAGCGCTTTGACCATTTAACTTACCGTGAGGTGCTAAACCGTGATCTCCAGGTGATGGATCAAACCGCCATCACTCTTATGCGCGAAAATGATATTCCGATTGTTGTTTTCCCGCTAGGCGGTGATGCGCCCTCTGATAGTGGAATTGTCGGTGCCTTGACGGGGCAAGGGCCCTCTACGACCATATCTAACGGATAGATCTTGCGGGCCATTAACAGCATTTCCAGATCAAATGGCTACTCGTTGAGCGGCCGGAAATGCGACAGAATAAACCCTTTAAGCGTCTCTAGGATTCCAATTTATGCGCAGGGGCTTTAGGCTCCAAGGGGTTTGATCTGGGTGATTTTTCTGAAAGGGTCACCAAAACCGTATTTTTCGGACTTTTTTTGACCTAACGTCCAAGAATTGCGGTTTAATCGTTGAAAATGAAATGAATTGCCTTCAAATGATTTTCAATAAGAGATTCAATCAAAGCAGGTGGCATGACATCAAATGTCATGATCTGGCCATGAAGCTTGGATAACGACACAGACAGGAGAAATCAGATGAGTGATGCGATTGATATGAAAGCGCTTGAAAAGCGTATGGAAGGGGCTGTCTCGGCGTTAAAATCAGAATTTTCGGGTTTGCGCACGGGACGTGCCACAGCCAGTTTGGTTGAGCCGATTATGGTGGAGGCTTATGGTTCACCTACACCGATGACACAAGTTGGAACCGTTGGCGTACCTGAGCCCCGGATGTTGTCTATTCAAGTTTGGGATAAGACGCTCGTTGGCGCTGTCGAGAAAGCAATCCGCGAATCTGGCCTTGGTATTAATCCAGTTGTTGATGGTACGAATGTCCGCGTCCCGATTCCCCCTTTGACGGAAGAACGCCGGATTGAATTAACCAAAGTGGCTGCAAAATATGCTGAACAGTCCAAAGTTTCGGTGCGCAATATTCGCCGCGACGGCATGGATGAAATCAAAAAGGCGGAAGGTGTCTCTGAAGATGATCAAAAGAAATTGTCCTCACAAGTGCAAACATTGACGGATAAAATGGTCGCCGCGATAGATGAGGCTCTTGGGGTAAAAGAAAAAGAGATTATGCAGGTGTGATGGCTTTAAGGCTATTTTCTGATACAGTCGGTTTTTTGCCAGACTTTTTAATTGTAAACTTGAGCCAATGAATTCCGGGCTTGTGTTATTAAGGAGAATAATTGGTGGTTGTAGGTGCCCCGCAGCTCAAGGATGGGTCCCCAGATACGCGACGCAAAGCGGTATCTTCGGGGGGTAACTCTTGTGCCCGTCATGCAGCCATCATCATGGACGGAAATGGACGCTGGGCTGCTGGGCGTGGATTGCCCAGAGCTTCTGGTCATCGTGCGGGTGTTGAGGCTGCGCGCCGGGCCGTTGAAGCGGCGAGTGAACTCGGCCTTGAATATTTGACCCTTTACAGTTTTTCTACTGAAAATTGGCGGCGCCCTGCAGGCGAGGTGCGCGATCTCATGGCATTGCTACGTGAATTTATTGCAGCTGATCTACCCAAGTTGGCAAAAGAAGGAGTGCGTGTTCGTATTGTCGGTGATCGCAAAAAGCTTGATCGATCATTGCTAATGTTGGTTGAAAAGGCTGAACGCGATACCCAGGATAATACGAAGTTTTGTCTCCAGATTGCCTTTAATTATGGTGGACGAGATGAGATTGTGCGCATGGCGCGTGAAATTGCCCGTCAAGCTATTGCAGGTGAAATTGCTTCGAAAGATATTTCCGAAGAATTGATCACGCAAATGCTTGACACCAAAGGCATACCCGATCCGGATCTGGTCATTCGCACAAGCGGTGAAAAGCGAGTCAGTAATTTTTTGATCTGGCAAGCGGCGTATGCAGAGTATGTGTTTATTGATGAGCATTGGCCAGACTTTAATAAAGAAATTTTTGCCAAAGCTTTGGGCGAGTATGTTGGACGGGAACGTCGATTTGGTGGGCTAGGGGCGCATTCTGAGGTTGAGGGGGCGCGATAGTTGCACCTATGACGGAGCCAACGGGACAACAACCAAAAAGTAAAGCGTCTAAATTCAGCTTATCAAGCTTGAAAGCGAGAATGTTTTCAGCTCTGCTGATGATACCAACGGCGATAGGCGCCGTGTATTATGGCGGCGTTCTGTTCTCTGTACTGATTATTGTAGCCTCTTTGATTATGGTTTATGAGTGGGCGCGCATGGTTGATGATGTCCATTTCTCTACAAGCTTTTATTTTCTGGCGCTTGCGGCTCTTGGCTGTGTGGCTTTAGCGACTTTCGGGTTTTACTTGCAGGCTTATATCACTGCGAGCATTGGCGGTTTCGCCGCTTGGGGGCTTGGTCGTAGCCGTGATAATGCTGCCTATTGGCGCGGTGTTGGTGCGCCCTATATCTTATGGCCATGTATAGCATTGATATGGTTGCGTAATGAGCCTGCATTTGGCAGTGCGCTGACATTTATTTTGTTTTTTGTGGTTTGGGCAACGGACAGCGGTGCTTATGTGTTTGGCAAATGGCTTGGGGGGCCAAAATTAAACCCGCAAGTGTCGCCAAAAAAAACCTGGACGGGTACATTAGGGGGAATATTGACCGGTGCCTGCATTGCTGCAGCTGCAGCGGCGTATCGTTTTGGTGTCCCCTCAGCTTTAGAGTTTTTCTTTCTCGGGATTGGTCTTGCGATTGCATCGGTACTAGGAGATCTGACTGAGTCTGCAATGAAGCGGGGGTTTGGTGTCAAAGATGCAAGTGGGATTATCCCTGGTCATGGCGGCGTATTGGATCGGCTGGATGGGATGTTGTTTGCAACTTTGGCAATGGCTGGGCCACTTTACTTATTTGCAGTATTTGATTTTGTGATGGGGCGATAGAATGAATGTTTCGGTTAACGTTGGTGATGGCAGCACCTCTGCAGAGGAGACATCCGTTGCGAGCCCGCGACGGGTTACAATTCTCGGATCAACGGGCTCTGTTGGCGTTAGTACTCTCGACTTGATCAATCATTCTCATCAAACGCCGGGAGAGAGGGAAATCTCTGTCGAGGCTTTGACAGCAAATTCAAATGTCGAGCTTCTTGTCGAACAAGCTAAAAAGTTTAAGCCAGCCTTTGTCGCCATTGGTGACGAGGCTAAGCTCCCTGAGCTACAAGCTGCGTTGAGCGGATATGATATTGAGATTGCTGCTGGCCCCCAAGCGATTATCGACGCTGCGGCAAGAGATCAGGCGGACTGGGTGATGGGGGCAATTGTCGGGGCTGCTGGGCTTGCCCCGACCATGGCGGCAGCAAGGCGCGGCGCTGCGATTGCGCTTGCCAACAAGGAATGCCTGGTTTGTGCAGGCGATGTTCTAATGGCAACAATTAAACAAGCTGGTGGGTGTCTGTTGCCGGTAGATTCAGAGCATAATGCTATGTTTCAAGTGTTTGACTTTGAGCGCCCTGAACGGGTGACGAGGTTATTGCTGACGGCTTCCGGGGGGCCCTTTCGTACATGGGATGCTGCTGATATGCATAATGCGACGCCGGCGCAGGCTGTTGCGCATCCAAATTGGTCAATGGGTGCTAAAATATCTGTTGATTCTGCAACCATGATGAATAAGGGACTGGAGCTGATTGAAGCTGCGCATATTTTTCCGGTGCCACATGAACAGATTGAAATTTTGGTGCATCCGCAATCGGTGATTCACTCTATGGTGGAGTATGTTGATGGTTCCGTTTTAGCCCAACTTGGGACGCCGGATATGAGAACGCCAATTGCATCGACTCTTGCTTGGCCAGATCGCATGTCGAGCCCGAGCGCAAAATTGAATTTTGCAGAAAATTCGACTTTGACTTTTGAGGCTCCTGATCCAGTAAAATTTCCGGCTTTGCGTCTAATCCGAGAGGCCGTCAGCAGGGGCGGCGCCTATCCCGCTTTATTAAATGCATCGAATGAAATTGCTGTCGCCGCCTTTTTGGGCGAGCGATTGAGGTTTGGTGACATTGCTTGGGTTACCGAGGCTGTCTTGGAGCGAGCATCCAAAGATAATTGGCCGGCAACGCAATTATCGTCTCTTGAAGAAGTCCTTGATGCCGATCGTCAGGGGCGGGCCATGGCTGAAGAATTTTCTGCGCTGCGGGCGCTTTAAAATATTTTGCGTGTCTGTGAGAGCAGGTTGAACTGCAATAAACGCGAAAAAAGACTTAAAGCACCTCGGCCCTGCAATTTGAATTGGAGGTGCTGTAGAGCCGCGCTCATTAGCTATTTCTATACGTGATTAAGATCAAAATAGATGGCGCGTGATGGTGTTTTGATCAATCTTAATTGAGTTTTTTGTGTTATCTTGATAAATCCCTTCTGGAACGATGGTTTCTGTGTTACAAGATTACATTAAAGGGCGCAGCGGAACGAGAAGAAACAAAAGCTACGATCATCCTTAAGGGTGTATCGTGTGATCAATAAGGAGCTCAGGGTGACCTTTTGCGTTAATATTTTTGTTGGGCCTGATGGTGCAACATGTTTTATTTAAACACCCCATAAAAATTCAAAATATCGGATAGCGAGCTGGCACCAAGCGGTTGGAAGCCTGAATTAACCATTTATATCGAGTTTTTTGTCGGTGAAGTTAAAAGTTTCTCATGCAAAATCATTTTAAAATTTTTGAGATTAAGCCAGATTATACTATCGGTAATCGTATCTTTTGAAATCACAAGAAAGCGTTTGAAGGATGAGCTTCGATCAAGTCATAATTATTCCTGTTTCCATTATTTCCTTTTTAATTCTGTTGGGATTTATCGTTTTCTTTCATGAGTTTGGCCATTTCTCCGTGGCAAGGTTACTCGGCGTGAGGGTTGATATTTTTTCTATTGGATTTGGAAAACCCTTGATGAATTGGGTTGATAAAAAAGGTACCGAATGGCGTATCGCTCGGTGGCCCCTTGGCGGATATGTCAAATTTTTCGGCGATCTCAATGCAGCTTCGCAACCCTCGAACGAGGTTATGGATGATGTGGCTGGGTCTCAAGGGGCGCAGGCCGGGGCGGTGCGCACTGAATTTCCAACTGGCGCTAATGAAGCGCTGGCCGCGACGATGACAGAGGACGAACGCAAAGTTTGTTTTCATTTTAAACCGGTTTGGGTGCGGGCGATGGTTGTTGCGGCCGGTCCTTTCGCAAATTTTATTTTGGCAATGGCGATTTTCGCATCTCTCTTAATGATTTTTGGTCGGGTTTTAATTGCTCCAGTGGTGGGGCAGGTCATGGCCGAGTCTGCAGCCGCTGAAGCTGGTTTTCTAGCGGGCGATCGCGTGTTATCAATTGACGGTAAGAGAATTAATGATTTTCAAGATATTGGCGCCATTGTGCAGCTATCTTCTGATGATGAGCTGGAGTTTTTGCTGGAAAGGGAGGGCAAACAGACCTCACTAAAAGCAACCATTAGACGTGAAGAGGCTGAAGATGCTTTTGGCAACAAAGTGCGCATCGGTCGCTTGGGCGTGACATCGCGTAATGATGTGGAATTTGTCCCTGTTGGCCCGTTCGAGGCAGTGGCAATGGGATCTCGTCAGGTCGTTGACGTTATTAGTACAACCTTTCGGTTTATTGCACGCCTTGTGCGAGGCAAGGAAAGTGTGGAGCAATTGGGGGGTCCTGTCAAAATGGCAAAATATGCTGGTCAGGCCGCTTCTTTTGGGTTTGGCGATCAGGTGAGCGATGAGGCAAGTTTTATAGACAGGCTGACTTTAAGTGTGCGTTATTGGGTGACGCTGGCGGCTTATATTTCAGTTTCTATCGGTTTTTTAAATCTTTTGCCAATACCGGTTCTCGACGGCGGACATTTGGTGTATTACGGATATGAAGGCCTGATGGGTAAACCTGTTGGTCAAAAGGTACAATTGGTTGGATATCAAGTTGGCTTGCTGATTTTGGTGTCGTTTATGATTTTTGTGACATGGAATGATATCACGGGGCTTTTTGCTTCAACTTTCTCTTCAAATGGGTAATGTTATAGATGGATTTGCTGTTTGATTTTCAGTAAATTTTAAGAGCACCGAAATAGTAGGCACTAAAATATTATGCACGTTAGTTTGATGACAACTTCGAAAAACTCGCAACAAATCTCTGTTGAGAAATCGCGAAGTATAAAGAAAACATCTCTTCGTTCTGAAGTTTCCATGATTGGGTTATTGGCATCAGGTTTGATGTTTATGACGCCTCCATCATATGCCTTACAACAAGCGGCCCAACCTGCAAGTGCCTCACAAAGCGCTCCGCCCCAACAAGCAGTCGGCGGCGCGAGATCGCCTCAATCCCCTCAACTCACGCCGCAACAAGCAAGAGCACAACAAGAACAAATTAGGGCTATTGAAAGTTCTGCGCAATTATTGTCACCGGCAAAGGCGCCGATTATCAAAGGCGTTGATGTGAACGGTAATCAACGGATCGAACCCGAGACCGTTGCATCATATTTAACCTTGCAACCTGGCATGGCCGCAGAAGAAGAGTTACTCGATCTGCAGGTTAAAACGCTTTATGAAACGGGTTTGTTCAGCGACGTTAATGCCAAGATGCAACCAAACGGATCCTTACTGATTACAGTGAAGGAAAACCCAATTGTTAATCGGGTTCTTTTTGACGGTAATAAACGACTAAAAGATGATAAGTTTACGGAAGAAATTCAGTTAACCGCGAGATCAGTTTATACACGCGCGAAAGTGCAAGCTGATCAGCAGCGCATGATTGAGCTTTATCGTGCTGGGGGACGTTTTGCGACAAACATTACCCCAAAAGTTGTGCCGCTCGATCAAAACCGTGTGGATGTTGTTTTTGAAATTGATGAAGGTCCAAAGACCGGCATTGCGAAAGTCAACTTTATTGGCAATGAGGTTTTTACATCCGGTGAATTGCGCGACGTTATCTTGACCACCGAGAGCCGATGGTGGAATGTCTTAGGGGGATCAAATGCGAACTATGATCCTGACCGCTTAGAATTTGAAAGAGAATTGTTACGCCAGCATTACGCAAAAAATGGGTATGCAGATTTCAAAGTGAATTCATTGGTCGCGGAGTTAACTCCAGACCGAAAAGAGTTTTTTGTAACCTTTACGGTAGAAGAGGGGCCTAAATACGAAGTTGGCGAAGTTAAGGTTCGTTCTGCTCTTGATAAGCTTGATGAAAATGCCTTTGAAAGCATCGTTCCGATAAAGACGGGTCAAACCTTTGATGGCGAGCGCGTTGAAAAAGCCGTTGAGTCCCTTACCTTTATTACTGGGGCTTCTGGCTATGCTTTTGTTGATGTTGCTCCGCGTCTGACCCGCTATCCAGAAAGTAAAAAGGTAGATATTACCTTTGAAATCAATGAGGGTCCTAAGGTTTATGTTGAGCGGATTAATATTAAGGGGAATACGACGACCCTTGATAAAGTTATCCGTAGAGAATTACGTTTAGCAGAGGGTGACCCATTTAATAAAGTGCAGGTTGATCGTTCTGAATCTGTGATCCGTTCTCTTGGGTTCTTCAGTGATGTGACGATTGAAGAAAAACCGGGATCGGCACCTGATCGTACCGAGCTTGATGTGACGGTTTCGGAGCAAGCGACTGGTTCTTTTTCTGTCGGTGTTGGCGTTTCATCGACCGATAGTTTTATTGCTGATGTCTCAATCGAACAAAGAAATTTTTTGGGGCGTGGGGAGCAAGTGCGGGCGCGTGTCCAAGCTTCACAGCGCACACGCCAAGTGGATTTGCGATATACCAAACCACGCTTCCTCGGTAGAAACTTGTCTGCAGGCGCCTCTATTTTTTATAGTCGTGTTGATAACAGTTTGAATACCCGCAATGGTGATCGCGGTCTTGGTGGATTTATTCAAGAACAAGTCGGTTTTGGATTTAATCTTGGTTTTCAGGTTAATGAGTATGGCCAAGCGGGGATCAATTATCAGTTCTCTCGGAGTAAAGTTGATTTTGGATTTAATAGTTTCGTTCCCATACAATTTTTTGAAACAGTTCCAAGTTTGGACGACGATGGAAATCCCTCGTTTGACGAAAACGGTGACCCCGAGACCATGCTTCAACTTGCCAACGCAACATTGAATGCGGAAAATCAATTTGTGAGAAGTGACGGAACTATTTTTACGGATGATGAGTTGGCGGCCTTTCTTCCAGAAGATATTCAACTTGCGGATACGACTCTCGCCTCTTTTGGCGTAGACCGCCTGAATGTGCCATTCGAGCAAGGTGAATTGGACAGTGTCTCTACTTTTTTAATTGGAAACCCCAATCCTGGTCTCGTGTTTGATGATTGTAGCCCTAATTTGATAGCTACGCCGTTCCGATGTGAGTCTGAGGGCAGCTTTACAACTTCACTCTTAAGCGGGACGTTGGCCTTTAGTACTGTAAACGACCCTTTTAATCCGCGGACTGGTTGGCGTGCGCGCACAACTGTGAGTGTTGCAGGGCTTGGGGGAAATGTTCAATTCGCCAGAGCGGAATTTGATACAGCCTATTATAAACCTCTCTATCGAGACTTTATTGGCGTATTAAAATTGCGCGGCGGATATGTTACTGGTTTTGCCGGGGACACAGTTCGTATTCAGGATCGTTTTCGTCAGGGGGCTGCAAGTTTTCGCGGCTTTGAAATTTCCGGTGTGGGACCTAGGATATTGGTGCCGCTCGGTCCCGCAGCTTTATCCGATCCAAGCCAACTTACTGCCTTAGCTAATTTTACAGGTGGTGGCGGTTTTCAAACCGGAAACGAAATCTCCTTTAGCACGCAATCAATTGGGGGGAATGCATATCTGATTGGTACGGCTGAAATTCTCGTGCCTTTACCGCTTCCTGAGTCTTATGGTATTCGAGCATCAGTATTTACTGATTTTGGAACGGTTGGTCTGGTTGATGATGAAACTTTAGCGATTAATGATACATTTGGCTCAATTATTAATATTTTAGGGGTAGATGCTGACGGTGATGGTTTGGTCGACCCGACTGTATCACTTGATGGCACCATCAATCCCAATGCGGGGCTTCCAAATCAGTTTGCTGGACCTGTGCAAGATAGTTTAGGATTTCGCTTGTCGGCAGGGGTAACAATAAGCTGGAATTCGCCATTTGGTCCAATCCGCTTTGATATTGCTGAAGTGTTTATCCAGGAATTTTTCGACGAAACAGAGTTTTTCAGATTTAGTGCTGGGACATCATTTTAAAACGTAAAGGTTGTATGATTATGAAAAAGTTGATTTTAGCGGTTTTAGGGGTAACAGCCCTTTCGTTTGCAGGCGTTGCGACAATGTCGACAATGACGCAAGCGCAAGCACAAAAAGATAGCAAAGCGCCGCTTATATTGGTGGTACATCAAGCACAAATTGTTGCTCAATCCAAAGCCGGAAAATCCATGGCCGAACAAGCCGAGAGTTTGCAAAAAAACGTGACGGCGGAGCTGCAGGATGAGCAGAAGAAACTTGAAAACGATATTGAAGCTTATCAAAAAAATCGTGATCTTTGGTCAACAGAGGAACGTCAAAAAAAAGAACAAGAGCTCGCATCGCGCTCACAAGTGGGGCTACCCCAAATGGGTAAGGTGATGGAGGCCGCTTATGTGCAGGCTGTGCGGAAAGCAGAAAATGATATTTTGAAAGAAGCCGGACCGATCATGCAAAAGATCGTTGAAGCTCGGGGAGCGACAATCTTATTGGATCGTTCTGCCATTATGTATGCGGCAGCAGAAACCGATATTACGCAAGAAGTGATTGCCAAACTCGATAAGAAATTAAAAACAGTTTCCGTTGAGCAGGTCTCGTTGAAAGAATTACAACGCCGTGCAGCAGAAGCCAGCAAGAAGGCAAAACAGTAATAAGTTATTTGTTGATTGAGTTCGTTAGGCTCTTGACGCATGAAATTAATTTAAGCCGGGGCGCGTGCCCCGGTTTTCTTGTTTAAAAATTGAACTTTAAGTCTTCTTATTATTAATCATCATTGAAGGTCAGATCGTGCCAGACACTCTCTTTTTTGATCATTTAGGGCCAATAAATGGGGAGCAACTTTTAAGTCTTGTGAATGGTAAGCCGAGCCTGGAGAATACGCAGATATTCCTAGGGAAAAAAATTAGCTGTGTGGCTGGCTTGGAGGGCGATATACCGATTGGGGCGTGTGTGTTTGCTCATGATAAATCCAGCTTGAAGAAAATCACCAGTCAAAATATCGAAGTCTGTCTTATCACCGCCGAACTCTTGAAAGTATATACCGAAACTATTGCGGCTGTATCAGAAGATATTTTTGTTATTGTGGCAAACCCGCAGAGTGCGTTTGTAAAAGTTTGCAATGCACTTTATCGGGAAAAGAAAATAGATTTTTCTGACAGTAGCTTTGTAAGGTGCGATCATATTGAATGTCACCCCAGCGCCGTGATTAGCCCTTCTGCCAAAATTGGTGAGGGGAGTGTGATAGGCCCAAATGTTGTGATTGGGCCTGGCGTCGAGATTGGTGTAGGTTGCATTATTGAAGCGGGTGCCACTATTGCCCATTCCATTATCGGTAAAAATGTACACATTTATCCTGGCGTCGCGATTGGTCAGTCGGGCTTCGGCTTTGTTCAAGAGGGGGCAGCTTTCCTGCGCATGCCACAAATGGGACGGGTATTAATCGGTGATTTTGTAGAGATTGGCGCAAATTCAACAATTGATCGCGGTGCATTATCTGATACGCAAATTGGCCGTGGTACGAATATCGACAATCAAGTACAAATTGCGCATAACGTTGTGATTGGCGAGAATTGTATATTGGCGGCTCAAACAGGGATAGCGGGAAGCTGTAAAGTCGGTAACAATGTTATGTTTGGGGGAAAGGCAGGCCTTGCTGATCATCTCAACATAGGGGATGGAGCAAGAATTGCTGCAAATGCGGGCTGCATGAGAGATATCCCCGCGGGAGAGATATGGGCTGGATCTCCAGCTCAACCAATAAAGAAGTTTATGCGAGAAGTTGCAACATTAACGAAGCTTTCATATCCGAAGAAAAGAAAGATTGATAAATAATGACGATTTTGGAACCAGGTCAATCCACACTCTATCTTGATTCAATCAAACAGATATTGCCGCACCGATATCCATTTTTGATGATTGACCGTATGGTCGACATAGTACCGGGAGAAGGAGCTGTAGGTATTAAAAATATCACGGCTAATGAGGAAGTGTTCCAGGGACACTTTCCCCAAGAACCAGTATTTCCTGGGGTTTTAATTGTAGAAGCTATGGCGCAATCCGCTGCGACCTATGCCGCGTACACGGAAGATGTTGATATGGAGGGTAAGATTATCCTCTTTATGGGAGTTGATAAAGCGAAATTCAGACGTCCCGTCGTTCCTGGTGATAAATTAGAATTGCATGTCAAAATTGAACATCGTCGTCCACCTGTATGGCGGTTTTCTGGTGTTGGTATTGTTGACGGTAAAAAGGTTGCTGATGCAGAGTTTTCCGCAATGCTGGCCGACCCACCATCAAAATAAAGGTGGTGGTTGTGACAACTCCGAATATTCATTCAAGTGCTATTATTGAAGAAGGAGCCGTAATCAGTGATGGTACTGTGGTTGGCCCCTTTTGTCATGTTGGTTCGAAAGTTGTTTTGGAAAAAAAGGTAGTCCTGAAAAGCCATGTCAATGTTCAAGGGCGTACTCATATAGGAGAGCATACGCAGGTTTCTTCCTTTACCTTTTTAGGAGGTGCGCCTCAACATATCGGTTATCGAGGTGAAGATACAGCGCTGATCATTGGTAAAAATAATGATATTCGTGAAAATGTGACGATGAATATCGGTACTGTTCAGGGGCGCGGAGAAACTGTGATAGGTGATGGTGGGTTGTTTATGACGGGTTGTCATATTGGCCACGATTGTATTGTTCGGAATAATGTTATTTTTGCTAATAATGCCACACTAGGCGGCCATGTCGTCGTCGGGGATCATGTTTTTGTTGGTGGTCTTTCTGCGATCCATCAAAATTGTCATGTTGGGTCTTATGCGTTTATTGGTGGTTATGCTGCTGTGACTTATGACCTCATTCCATATGGTTCGGCAAATGGTATCTATGCTGACCTTGTTGGACTAAATTTAATCGGAATGAAAAGACGGGGAATGAGCCGTGAGGTAATTCAAACCATGCGCCAGGCCTTCAAAGCGCTGTTTTCTAAAACGGATTCCTTTCAGGAACGCGTTGAAGAAGTGTCATCAAAATTTTCTTCTTCCCCTGAAGTCATGAGGATCATCGATTTTATAAATTCAGATCGGACAAGGCCGATCATGCTACCTGCATATCGAGAGGAAGAATAAAACAGGAGTTATAGCCGTCGTAAAACCGGCTTGTAGAGATTAATTTCGCTCAGATCTTCTGATTGTTTAACGTGTTTTCGAGTAAGCGCCTATTGGCTGATGGTCCCCTTTTATCAACCCTGTAAAAATACAAAATAACTCAGAGCAACGTTGTGCATTAACAGGCTGCTGAAAAAGTCTCCAGATTTAGGGCAAATCGTGATTCACTG
>CAYZLR010000015.1:0-50980 GCA_964479275.1 uncultured Caulobacterales bacterium | reverse complement strand
AGAATCATAAGTCGCTGAAATCACTCAATTGTAATTTTGAATTGGGCTCTAAGTGTTTCAGTCGCTACGCGATCGGCCCGTAACTCAATGGATAGCCGCCATTGCTTCACGAGATAACTAATTCTGGGGCTCCGCAAGAAAAAATCCCTCAGCACCAGGAGCAATATTGTAAGCTCCGCATCATAATTTTTCAGATGAGCGCGCTCATGGCGTATTAAAGCTGAATTACTCTGAAACTCGGCCTGAACAACAACCGCTCTTCGCGGCCAGGAAAGTGTTAACGGCGGTATCCTGGCTGTCGTCGTAAAAACATCAGGCATTTGTGTTGCCGCTAAAGGTAGGCTGTGTAACTGTAACCACCGCCATAGTGTTAAGCTCATAAGACATAGGGATATAGCGACATATAGACTAAAAAGGCTGGGTAAATTTGCCGGCTGCATCACATCAGATCCGACTTGAACGGTGAACACGTCCAGCGCTTCGATCTTTGGCAAGTCTATAGCTGTGCCGACTGGAAATAAGGTAATTATCCCAGGCAACAAGCTAAGCGCTATCAAAACCAGTCATGTGTTCGCGGCCGGAAATCTTGCGCCTACCCTGTCACCACCATCGCGCTGAAGAAGCCAAGCGCTTCCTGCAACGATAAGACTCCAAATATGGATAAGGATAAGCGCTTTAATCATTATCAGGACTTTCATTGAGAAGACGGTCCAATTCTAACCATTCTTCTTCAGAGAGAAGCTGACTGTCATGAAAAGCTGCGGTTGGCAGCGGTCCTTTCATTTCTAAAACTGTGTCGAAGAATTCGCGCATTACCCCTGACAATGTGCGGGCTTTACTTTCAACAGGGCTATAAACACGTACCCCATGTCTAGTCTCATGGTGTAGTAGCGATTTATCCACCATCCGTGACAATGTTGTACGTGTCGTTGAAAACGACCAGTTTAGTTGTGGGCTAACTTTATCTTGAATTTCTTTCGCAGACAAAGGCGCTTCGTGCCAAAGAGTTTTTAAGATGGTGAGTTCAGATTTACTAGGGTGCGTCATAAATAGACGTATATGTTACTAATGTAATATGAGTCAAGATTATATCGAAAAATCCAAGACGATAAAATCGGTTAGGGTTTATTTTGGGTGTTTATGGCCTCTGGTCTCATGGCTTAGTCGGAGGCTAATGTAGGTTCGATGTAGATGTTTCAAAGTGGTATAAAACTCTCTAAATCCATTTGATTTTTTAAAATAGTCGCTCTTTGAAGGAGCGGAATAGCTTTCCCTTTTAGCGTAAGGTCCCTATATCAAGGGTATGAATGTATTGCAGATAGACGTGCCTAATGCACCCGGTTCTGATATCCCCAAAATAGATCTTGGGGTACCTGTGGGCGCGCGGGTTATAGTGGCGATGTCTGGCGGCGTAGATAGCTCTGTCGCCGCAGCGCTTTGCGCGCTCTCTGGCTATGATGTGGTCGGGGTAACGCTACAGCTCTATGATCATGGTGCCGCAATTCAAAAAAAGGGGGCGTGTTGTGCTGGGCAAGATATTCATGATGCGCGATTGGTTTGTGAGAACCTGGATATCCCACACTATGTGCTCGATTATGAAAACCGGTTCTCTGATGCCGTGATGCAAGATTTTGCGGATACGTATCTGGCTGGAGCCACGCCGATCCCGTGTGTGCGCTGTAATGAGCGCGTGAAATTTCGGGATTTGATGGAGACAGCGCGCGGCCTTGGCGGTGCGGCGATGGTAACGGGCCATTATATCCGCAGAGTAGAGGGGGCGGGCGGGGCGCAAATGCGCCGGGCTGTTGATGCGAGTAAAGATCAAAGTTATTTTTTGTTTTCGACCACCCCCGAGCAACTGGAGTTTTTGCGATTTCCGCTTGGTGATATGTCTAAAGAAGAGGTTCGGCGCATTGCTAATGTGCTCAGGTTGAGCGTGGCGGATAAACCTGACAGCCAGGATATTTGTTTTGTGCCCGAGGGGAAGTATTCCACTGTGGTTGAGCGATTGCGTCCTGGAGCATCTGAACCGGGTGAGATTGTGCATATTGATGGTCGCGTGATGGGAAATCACGCCGGTATTTTGCACTATACGGTGGGCCAGCGGCGTGGCTTGGGTGTTGCCATTGGAGATCCACTTTATGTGGTACGCCTCGATGCGGCCAAAAGGCAAGTAATTGTTGGACCGCGTGAGGCTCTTTTAATCGAGACTATCAAGTTAAAAGAATTGACTTGGCTTGGGGATGGAATGCTCGATGATGCGGCTGCGCGTGAGATGAAATTGGCTGTGAAAGTCCGCTCTACACGGCCCCCAAAACCAGCCTCTCTTTTTGTGCAAGACGGCTGTTATGGGGTGCGTCTGGATGAGCCAGAAGAGGGGGTTGCGCCGGGGCAGGCGTGTGTTTTTTATACAAATGATGAAACCCACAGCCGGGTTTTAGGGGGTGGCTGGATTGCGGGAACCGACAATAGTCAAAAAATGAGCGAATAGAGTCGGTTTAGCGGTTTAAAATGGTGGGTAGCTGTAATAACTCGACGCATTGAAGCGCGGATTTAGTTTGTTGAAAAAGAAATGAATTTTAAATTAAATAAGCTATTATACTTTACATTATATGCAGCCCCGGTGATAAATACACACATTAAGATTTTCAGTTTCTACTTGGCAAACAATGGCCCTCTCAGATAGACTAGACATCATCAAAGACAATAGAAACATTGCTATCGCAGCATTCTTGGCGATAGGGCTGACACTTTTTGTTTTTCGCGATGCATTATACTACTTGATTGTTCGTTATAACAGTCAGGAAGAATTAGGGCATAGCTATTTCATTCCCGTACTTTCTGCTTGGCTGGTGTGGTCAAATCGCGAGAATGTAATCGCCAGTATTGGCGCCCCTTCCATCATTGGTCTTGTGATAGGTGCGTTTGCTGCAGGCCTTTTAATGCTGGGACCGGTAACGCACACTTTTATCCTCCAAGACTTTGGTTTGATCCTCGCCATTGTTGCGATCATTGTCGGTTTTGGTGGGCCTTCGCTTTTGAAAATTACGGCCATTCCTCTCATCTATCTTTTATTTGCGATTCCTCCTCCTTTATGGGTGATCACTACACTTTCGTGGAATCTACAAAATATTTCCTCTGAAATCGGTGTCGCATTGATCAGAATGATGAATATACCTGTTAATCTCTCGGGAAATATTATCGATCTGGGGCTTATTCAACTGCAGGTCGCCGAAGCGTGCTCGGGGTTGCGATATTTATTTCCTCTGATGAGCCTTGGTTTTTTAGCGGGTTATCTTTTCAAAGCGCCGCTATGGCAGCGTGTGATTGTTTTTATCTCAACGATCCCCATCACCATCATGATGAATAGCATACGTATTGCGATAACCGGGGCATTGGTGCAGGCTTACGGTACGAGCCATACAGAAGGTTTTTTGCATTTTTTTGAAGGTTGGGTGATTTTCATCTTATGCTTGATTACCCTGGTGGCCATCATCTCTATTTTTTGTCTGATCGTTCCCCCCCGCCGTCACGTTTTTGATGCCCTGGTCCCGCCCACACCTGGCCCTTATGCGTCCAGCAAATCCGGGAAATTCGACATCTCTGCTACCATGACGCTCAGCACGATTGCTGGTGCGCTCTTTGCAGGCTGGCTGATGACGCTTGTCTTCACCACTGATAAGTTAATCATTCCAGAACGCAGCCCTTTTGCGGAGCTTCCATTTGAGTTTGCGAACTGGGAGCATGTCAATCGCCCCCTTGATACAGAGGTTGCTGAAGTGTTGGCAGCCGACGATGTTATCGTTGCTGATTTACGTTCACCTGATGGAGATAATTTCAACATTTATCTGGCTTACCTCACCGCAAGACGCGACGGAAGTTCATGGCATTCACCTCAAATGTGCGTACCTGGCGGAGGATGGCAAATTCTTGATAATAAGATTGTTCCTGCCAGTGATGATCCCAACGGACTGCCTTATGCATACAATCGTATGCTGATTGAAAATAATGATCAGCAACAGATTATTTATTACTGGTATGATCAGCGCGGGCGTAAGATTGCAAACGAATACAAAATGAAATTGCTGGTTGTTTATGACACAGTCACAAGGCGGCGCGCTGATGGCTCTTTAGTGCGCCTTATGACACCTGTTGATCCCTCTCTTGGGGTTGCCGCAGCTGATGAGAAGTTAATTTACATGGCGAAGGAAATGAACAAAGTTCTTCCTAAATACGTCCCTCAATAGCCTTTAAAGCACCGCTACTTCAAACTGAATCGCCGATGTGTTTCAAGCCTTTATTTTTTCGCATGTATTGCAAGTTCAACCGGTTCCCACAGACACGCAATATCAGATTTAACAATCAGTTTGCAGACTTTGCTTCTGCAATTGCCGCGATCACGCGGTCCGGGCTGAAACCGCTTACCACTTCCAAATAATTACCGTCTAGGGATGCGATTACGAAAGCGGGTGTACCGCTTGCCCCCATATCTTGAGCGATATTTATTGTTTCACGGATTGCACTCGCTACATTGGGATCTTTCATATCTGTTTTGAGTTGTGCAACATCAATTTTCTCTTTTTTTGCGATATCAAAAATGCGATCTCGGGTTAGGACACCATTTGCATTCATCAGTGCGAAATGAAAGTCGAGATATTTATTTTGATTGCGCGATGCGAGAGCCGCTTCTGCCGCGAGTTCAGATTCTTTTCGTAAAATAGGAAATTCGCGAAATGCGACCACAACACTTTCGTCGCTTTGTGCAATTTGTTGCACAAGGCCGGAGGCTTGTTTGCAAAATCCGCAGTGATAGTCAAACAGTTCTATTACGGCCACTTTTGCATTTGGGCGCAGGTCAGCATTGGTATACCCATTACGATTGTCTAAAAGAACGTCCAGATTTTGAGCGGCACCAGCATAGGCTTGTTCTTGTTCGGCAAGGGCTTGGCGTTCTTGAAAAACCCCGATGGCTTCAACAAGAATTTCCGGATTATCAAGGAGATAGGTTCTTACAATTTCGCGAACATCGTCTTCTTGTTCATCGGAAAAAGCTGTATCAGGATCATTATCTAATCGTGTTTGGGTTGGCGCTCTAAATCTTTGTGATTGTGTGGCTTCCCCGGGGGGCGGGTGAGCATGATCGGGATCATTTTGGTGGGCTGAATGTGTTGAAGCTTGGACACTCTCATTATTGGCATTGCTATAACTCATAGCCATTAAGCCAAGGGCAAAAGCGCCGAGTAGAGCGAGGGATATGGGTAAATATTTTTTCATGAACTTTTGAGCCTGATTACAAGTGAACGTCTTTGATACATTGAATTTTGGCGAGTTGGATATATGCACACGTAAAAGCGTCACGTGTTATCATCATCGCATTTTTATTATCCTTTTTTTGCCTTTGGAGCCTCGGGCAATTGATCAATATCAGGGTCGGGCTCAGCTTCAGGGACTTTGCCGTCTTTTGGTAATTGCTTTTGACCGTTCTCTTCTGGTGCGGGGGGTACAGGGAGGCGCTGTCGTTTCGAGCGATTGCCTTTAGTTGTGCCGCTAACGGCAACCATAATATCTTGTGCTTGAAGCCATTCCCGGCTGCCTCGTTTGAAGTGAGGTAGAGAGCGCCGCGCAAACTGTATGGCCTCACCTTTGGCCCCTGCAAAATATTTTGACTCAGCGGTACAAAGCAGAGCGGCACCCTCGTCGCCCATAAAGCTGTGCGCACGCGCAAGTTCATACCAGCCAAATGAGTTGCTACGCTCTAATTGCAAGGCAGATTTTAACATCGGGATCGCCTGTTCAACCTGTGCGCGTTCTTGTGTGGCAAGCATAGCTCTTCCAAGATTGACCCGTAACAGTGCTTTGGTCGGCGCTAATTCGACAGAACGTCGATGAGGCTCGACAGCTTCTTTAACACGGCCAAATTCAAACAGCATTTGCCCTTTTAATTCCTGAAAATAGGGGTTGTCTTCTTTTTCAGCCAATAGGCTATTAATTTCGATCAGTGCCCGGTCAATATCTGCGCTGCGATAAAAGGCAACGGCTCTGGCATATCTCCCCGGTTGAGAGGCGTCAGAAAGCGGATATTGTCGAAGTGTTGTTCTCGGTGGCTGTAAAAAACCCTTAATTTTTGCCTGGATTAAGCGAAAACGGGCTATGTCTTCGTCGTTATCTTTAACCCCGTAATAGGGTGAGGCATTGACGTTTTCAGTCAGCGCGGTAACCCGTTGAGCGGCTAATGGGTGTGTCGTCAGATAAGGATTAATTTTCCGTGATCGAATTATTTGTGGATTGCGTAATTTGCCAAAAAATTCGATTAAACCCTGGCCGGAGTGACCAATTTTGTTGAGATAACGCACCGCAGAAGCATCAGCCGTTGACTCGTTTGATTGTGAGTACGCTAGTGCATTGACCGTACCAATTTGTTGACCAAGGCCCAAAAGACCCAGACCTGCTTCTGGCGCGCCGGCCGCAACAGCGGCTGCGGCTAAAACCAGTGAGAGAAGAACCGGTCGTGAAGCATTTGAGAACGCTTCTGCGCGCCTGGTGCTGTGCTCTCCTTTTAAGTGGCCAACTTCGTGAGCAATAACTCCTTCAACCTGATTTGGAGAATCCGCTGCAGTTATGAGACCGGTAAAAATACCCATGGTTCGCCCACCGGCAAAGGCATTCGGGGTTGGATCCCCAACAATCAGGAAATCTATGGTTTTGGGATCAATTTCTGCAGCTTCCAAAATCGGGTAGGAATAATCAAAGATCCATTGCTCGATTTCAGCGTCACGCAATAAACTTTGCGCATTTGCCTGCTGTATTAGCAAGGGTGAAAATAATGTGGACAGGCTGACGGCCGCGACGGCGAAATGCATGGCCAGCAACTTCAAAGGGGCAATGGATCGGGGAGTAGTATCTGTTTTATGCATACAATGATTCCATGAATCTTTAACCAAAACTAACCCCGTCATTTATAACGGGTTTTGACATCTAAGGCACCTCAACTTCAAACTGAATCGCTAAGGTGCTTTAAGTCTCTCTTTTTTCGCATTTGTTTCAGTTCAATCGGTTACCACTTGAACCCAAAATGCTTTAAATGTGTACTTGCAAATGTTTTTGCGGTGTTGATGATTTACTTGACTGCTTACCTGTAGAATTTGTTTATCTGTATGTAGTGCCGGTGGCTCGCTAACGGCTTGAGAGCGCAACATCTTAGAATGCGCCTTACTAGAATATGATATTGATCACTGAAAAGCGAGCATAACAGGCTATCTTGCCGCAATTGTGACCATGGTTTCGCAATTCTTGGCGTTTTACCGCAAAAAACATACGTCCCATCGACATTAGGCAAATTCATCAATTGAAGAGGTAAGCTTTCTGCACTTTTGCGGCAATGTGAATGAAGCGGGATAATTTTTTCTAAATCACCTGCATATCAAATGGAATCAAGGAGGTGCTTTCTTGTAAAGTTTTGTCGTATTTCCGGACGCTCAACCGGTCGCCACTAAAGCATTTTGCGTGTCTGTGGGAACCGATTGAACTGGAACAAATGCGAAAAAAGAGAGACTTAAAGCACCGCGGCGATACCAATTGAAGTGGAGGTGCTTTAGATATAGAGTTGTTTTAAAGGGGATGTCCCTTGACTGCGGACTTTGCCAAAGTTTTATGTGTCTTACTGGGCAATACGAATACGCGCGACTTCACGATGGCGTTTCTTTTTCAAATCATGACGAACAGAACGTTTTACCAGTATGTAGAAAATGAAATAACACATAGCGGCCCCGATTGCGGCCAGCCACATTGGTAGATTATCAAAAATCATACCCAGTCGTTCGTAGCTCAATCCAAATTTTGCAGCTACGCCGGGGAATTGTTGCCAGGCAATCAAGATGCCGCCGAAAACTGTGAGCGCAAAAGCCAAAAGTCCAGTTAGCACAGCTCCAATGGTGACGCCCATATCCGCATATTCTTCGGCTTTGGAAATGATCATCTTGGTCGGGTCCCCAGACAATGACCGTGTCGCGGCATATAGAGCTCTGGTGCGTGCAGCTCGTTCTTCCGGGGATAGATTCTGGTTGCGTTGGCCTTTGACTTCGTCAACATCTACGAGCGGCACAATGGCAATGTCATCATCCGAGGCAAGCTCCAGTTCACACTCTTTTGCCGGGATAACGTCAGAAGTCGGGACAACCAAAGAGGCGTCAGTTGGCATGAGGAAGAGAGATTTTTCTGCAGCGCGGCGTCTGACCAAGCCATCGAGAGAGACCAGCTCACCGTTCACTTTCGCTCTTGTCCACATTTCAAAAGCGGCCGCCGCCCCCAGCTTGTCACCCTCATTGAGTTTACGCAATACTGTCGACCGTTTCCAATTGGCTTCACCAATATTGAAGATTAACGAGATTAAAGCATCATGTTCATTTTGGTTAAGGGGTGCCCGCACGGTTTCAGCTAGGACTTGTTCTATCGGGGTGACGTCGTCGCGAAGAAGGCGTTCCGCATCGGCTTCCGTAACACTCATGCCATGACGTGCAGTGCCCGTATGCCCATAACCTACAGACCACTGCTCGCTTGGGGCGTAATGTGCCGCCATGCGTAGGCCTTCATATCCCTTAATCAGGTTTAGTCCGGTATCACCCGTTTTCATAACCTTACAACCCGCATTCCCTCAGCTTACTCAAAACCCACAACTTACAAAAATATAGCCATTAGGGGTAACACCTAGACTAATCGTGCGATTGGATTGAGCAAGTCAAAAATTACCTAATCGTTAGAATATTTACAAAATTTTGTATGTCAAAATTTAACAGGCATTTGCAAATATAATCGCATTTGAGGAGATAGATACCATAAATACCGGAACTTTGGTAGGGTGTTGTGTGGGTTTGCCCTTGGGTGAGTTAATTAGAGGGCGATTGTGTCCATTTGGCACGTATCCTGTGACCTTCTCTCATTTTGAACAATTTGAGCCGGAAATTGGTTTTGGTACATAATCGATGTGTTGGTGCATAATGGGTGTGGCTGATGATGATCCCCATATTTATTGGTAAGATTTGATATGATTTGTCTTATCTAGGGACTGTAGGGGTAGAGAGCCCCCTTGACTGGCATGATTATTGGTTATCGTTTAGTGTATATATTAGCCAGATCCCATGATTGGGCTATGTGTCTGGCCCATAAGGGCCAATTGTGAGGTATGTAATGGGTAATGGAATAGCAAACATTATCGCCTCTTTGATTATTGCAGGAGCGATTGTCGGATCAAATTTTATCGATAATCGAGGGTCTGATAATGGTCAAATTGTGCCCGATAATGAAAAAGAGTTTAATGAGTGGCTTGCGCGTGCAGTTGGGGATATCCGCAATGATGTTGTGGTCAATTGTGGTTGTTGCGGCGAAGGGCAGGGGAAAAGCTTTACTCAAAGGGTAGGCAAGCTGGATCCTAAAAGTGGGGCAACCCCCAAACCTTTTTAGGAGCCCGCCCCGTACCGGAGCGAATCGCAGCTTACGATCCAAGCGATTTAACCGATACGCGGCGGGCTAAAATCCCAGCATCAACAAATGTGGCGGGCCTAAACGTGAGTCCATTGGATGTGGCTGACCCTGGTGTTGATACATCAGGACAGGACTTACCGCCAATCGGGCCTCTGGCGTTTGCACCGCCGCCCACCATCATTTTGCCGCCACCGGTACCGCCCACGAATCCGCCTTTGATGCCGCCGGATGAGTTACCACCTAATGACTTTCCTCCAGACGGGGTGCCACCAGATGGCATTCCTCCAGGCGGCAATCCTCCTGATGGGCCTCTACCCGATGGGCCCCCGCCCGATGGTGTGCCACCGGGAGGTCCGCCAACCGACGGGCCGCTGCCAGATGGGCCACTGCCGGAAGGTCCTCCACCTGGGGGTTTTCCACCGGAAGACTCGCCTCCTGATGGCCCGCCTTCTGATGGCCCATTGCCTGATGGACCTCCACCTGGTGGTGTTCCGCCTGGAGGGTCACCGCCTAACGGTCCTCCTACAGATGGCCCCCCGCCCGATGGTCCTCCACCCAATGGCCCGCCTCCCGGTGGTGTTCCGCCGCAAGGTCCACCTCCAACCGGAGGGCCTCCTCCAACGGATGTGCCCGAGCCAGCTTCGATATTGATCCTGTTGGCTGGATTTGTGACCTTGTGGTTATTTGGCAGAGACAAAAAAATGCAGGGAAACAAACTGCATAAATTGTAAAAACAGCAGTGGATTAGCGGCATCTGAGATATCGGGTGCCGCTTTTTGGGTTATGAAACAAGCTGATATTGTCTAAAGCACCTTCGCATCGAATGGAATCAAGGCGGGGCTTTAAGATAATGATTTGTCTTATTTCTTGACGCTCAACTGGTCGCCTATAGATCTTGAAATGCCCTTAGCTGATGTGGAAAAACTTTTAGTTATTTCGTGGAAACTTACTTTGTCCGCAAAGCTTTCTGGGATTAAAACGGATGGCATGGCATTACATCTCATAAAACTTAGTGTTGGTTCGCAATCAGTAGACACGTTGGAAGACTGGGTGAAAGAGCGGGTTCGTTTCAACAAGAACCGTGGTTTGGGGGCTCTACATGATCATGTGACACGCATGCATCCAAGGCGCGCAGAAGAAATTTTGGATGGCGGCTCTATTTATTGGGTGATTAAGGGGGTTGTGTTGTGCCGTCAGCAAATCGTCGATATCCAAAAAGTCACGGGTCGTGATGGAATAACGCGCTCGGCTCTTTTGATGGCCCCCCCCTTGATCAGAACACAAATCCAAATGCGGCGTGCGTTTCAAGGATGGCGCTATCTGCCAGCCGAAGATGCACCCGATGATTTGGAAACCGAGTCTGGTCTAAATCCTGAGGAAGTGGCGAAATCTACAAAAAGATCTAATCAAAAGCGGAAACCACCACCCCCGGAATTACAAATTGAACTGGCAGCACTCGGATTGCTCTAAAGCGCCTCCCATCAAATGGTGTAAAGGAGGTGCTTTGTTTATTGTTATATCGCATTTTTGGACGCTCAATCGGTGGCCAATCGATCTGGAGATGCTTTGTAATGGTTTACAGGCAGGTTGGGCGAACCCTCAAAGGGAAGCTCCCGGTGAAAGAGATTTTCATGGTGAATTTGCGACGATTTGATTTTACGGTTGGACGATGGCCAATTGTCACTTCTTATGTATAATATGGGCAGATGAGACGTCTAAAATATCAATTCATTCGACGGGGCAATCATGAAATTGAACTTTATACAAACCGGGGCGATTGGGGCGCTAGCGGGATTGGTGGGAGCCGCCGGCCTGGTCGTGAGCTCTGAAGATTATCTCGGCATTGGTCCTGTCGGGGACAAAGGCGGGGATCGACAAATCTGTCTTTTGACAGATGCGCCATTTTTCTCCGGTCTAGAGGAGGGGTGTTATGCGCGAGAGAAACTGGCCTCTTATTATGAGCTCGATCTTGTCAATGCTCGCGGAGCCAAAGTTGTCGTTAATATGTCGTCACCGCCTGAAGCGCCAGAGGCCTCTGATGATTGTCGTACCTGCGCTGATTATGTACGTATGAAGCGTCTAGGTTGGTTTGCGCTGTCCAGCCGGGATCAGCGACGTGAGGAATTTTTTAGCCGTGCGTGTGGTATGCTGGATTATCTTGTAAAAGGTAGCGAGCCCGAACAATCCTTTTTTACCAATGGTGTGCTCTCTGCGAACGATGTTGGTTCGATTTCCTCCCGTTCACTTCTTCAATTTGTCGGGGTTGAAAAAGATGACAGTTTAGAAGCGAGTGATTTGGAGGGTATTTTCTCAAGTCAGCGGATCAATCCAGATCAGGTTGATGATCAGGGCAACTGGATTATCAGTCTCGCAGATCAACAAATCACTTTGCAACCTTTAATTCATCAAGACTTTAACGAGGATGGCCTTGGAGATATCCTCGTTTTTATGCACGACCAGATAACCGATGGGACCGGGTCTAACGGCATTTTGGGGTATTTAACCAAAACCGATGAGGAAGCGGAAGTCTCGTTGGTTTTTAGCGAGTGACGCAGGCAAGCATCAGAATTTTAATCTGGTTTAGAAAATAGTGATATTTATTTTGGTTTCTTTTGTGACCTATTTGCGTTAGGGACAAATTCAAGAACCGCTTTTTAATTGCGACCGTATGTAGGGGATATTGGTGGAACGAGTGAAGTTTCTATGCTCCATCTTATCCTGCAGCGTTTTCAGGAGTTGACGTTATGAGTTCACAAACCAGCCTATCATCTTCCAACGAATTTTTTAGCCAAAGTGTGGCTGAGAGTGATCAGGCACTCTTTGCTTCAATGCAGAATGAACTGGCACGCCAACAACAACAAATTGAATTGATTGCATCGGAAAACATTGTTTCTAAAGCGGTTTTAGAAACGCAAGGGTCTGTTCTGACGAATAAATATGCTGAAGGCTATCCTGGGCGACGCTATTACGGCGGCTGTGAGTTTGTTGATGTTGCTGAGAAGTTGGCAATCGAGCGTGCATGCCAGCTGTTTCATTGTGAAGAAGCAATTGTGCAGCCCCATTCAGGGAGCCAGGCCAATCAAGCCGTGTTTATGGCCTGTTTGAAGCCGGGCGATAAAATTATGGGGATGGATTTATCCGCGGGCGGACATTTGACCCATGGCAGCAAAGTGAATCAGTCTGGTAAATGGTTCGATGCTGTTCATTACACCGTGCGAGACGATGATAATTTGATTGATTACGATCAGATGGAGGCCTTGGCGAGAGAACATCAGCCCAAATTGATTATTGCCGGTGGGAGCGCTTATTCCCGAGTGATCGATTTTGCGCGCTTTCGTGCCGTGGCCGATCAAATTGGCGCTATTTTAATGGTCGACATGGCGCATTTTGCGGGCCTTGTTGCTGGCGGCGTTTATCCAAATCCTTTAGAGCACGCCCATGTTGCCACATCGACAACGCATAAAACCTTGCGTGGGCCCAGAGGCGGTATCGTCCTCACCAATGATGCCGCTTTGGCAAAGAAAATTCGTTCTGCCTTGTTTCCTGGATTACAGGGCGGGCCGTTAATGCATGTTGTCGCGGCCAAGGCGGTGGCTTTTGGTGAAGCTTTGCAACCTTCTTTTAAAGTGTATGCGCAAAACGTTATCAATAATGCACAGTCACTCGCAGGCGCATTGGTAGAGCGCGGCTATGCGGTGATTTCGGGGGGGACGGATACGCACTTGGCATTGATAGATTTGCGACCTAAAGGCGTCAAAGGCAATGATGCTGAGGCTTATTTGGAACGTGCGGGCATGACCTGTAATAAAAATGGCGTTCCCAATGATCCTGAAAAGCCGACTGTGACCTCTGGTATTCGTCTGGGTTCACCCGCCGCCACGTCGCGTGGATTTGGCGTGGCAGAATTTCGCAATACCGGGCTTTTAATTGCTGACATTTTGGATGGCCTTGCAGAGCATGGTCCTGATGACGCGAAGATGGATGAGATTATCGAAACGGTTGGCGCCCAGGTCCGCGCGTTGACAGACAGATTTCCCATTTATCCTGATATCAGCTAGACAGAAGGTATCGCAGCTAAAAATATCTAAGGGTGTCATCCGTTGATTGCTCTTATTTTGAGCGATATGTTGTTGAGTTGAGGCAGAACGCGTGTTCTAAGTTTTTATTGTATGTGTTTCGTATTCGGATAATGGTACGCGCTTATTTGCGAAACGCTTTAAAGGTGCTCTGGAATGCGGTGTCCGTTTTGTGGAAGTGAAGATACGCAAGTCAAGGATTCTCGTTCAGCTGAGGATGGCACTTCAATTCGTCGGCGACGGCAATGTTCCTCATGTGCTGGGCGCTTTACGACATTCGAGCGCGTGCAGCTTCGTGAACTTATTGTTTTGAAAAGTTCGGGGCGCAGAGTGCCGTTTGATCGAGATAAACTGATGCGTTCAATTTCTATTGCGGTCAGAAAGCGGGAAATTGACCCTGAGCGCGTTGAGCAAATGGTCACTGGAATTGTTCGCCGGCTTGAAGCGGTGGGTGAGGCAGAGGTCGAAACCAGTCAAATCGGTGAAATGGCGATGGAGGCGTTGGCGCAACTCGACGACGTTGCTTTTGTGCGCTATGCATCGGTTTATAAGAATTTCCGTGAAGCAAAAGACTTTAGTAAATTTCTCGACGTTATAGATGATGCAGTGTCCGAGAGTGAATAATTGATTGTAATATGTCGCCTAATATACCAGTAAAATCTATTGAAAAACATTCTAAATCTGCAGCGCGAATGGCGGCTGTTCAGGCGCTCTATCAAATGGAAACGGCCCATAGTGGTGTTGAAAAAATCATTCGTGATTTTAACGAATATTGGTTGAGTGATACTGAGCAGGTAAAAGATGATGATGGGGCGGCACCGCCCGATCTTCATCATGCGGATAAAGATTTCTTTGCCAAACTGACGCGCGGCGTAGTTGAAGTGCAATTGCGTATTGATCCTTATTTGGAGCGCCAACTGGCCAAAGGCTGGAAGTTGAGCCGTCTTGATGCAACGGTGAGAGCTATTTTGCGCACGGGATTGTTTGAACTGATCAGAATGCCGGATACGCCTGCAAAAGTCGTGATTGATGAATATCTCAACCTAGCCCATGCATTTTTTGATGCTGATGAGCCTAAATTTATCAATGGGGTTCTGGATGCCGCTGCAAAAGAGGCGAGAAAAGATGAATTCGTTTTGAATTAATCCCGTTCTGGAAGAGGGAAGCCATCATGTCAGGACAAGGTGAATTCGATATCATCGCCGAGTTATTCGCGCCTTTGTCGGAGCGGGCACCCGGCGCTTTTTCGCTCACTGATGATGTTGCGATGTTACAAGGCGGGCCATTTGCCGTTACAAAAGATATGATGATCGAAGGCGTGCATTTTCGCTCAAAGGATTCATTGGATCTGGTAGCGCGAAAATTAATCCGGGTTAACGTTTCTGATCTTGTTGCCAAGGGGGTGCGCCCTTTGGGCTATTTTTTAGCATGCGCCTGGCCCAGTCAAATTGAGCTTCACCATATTAAAGACTTTGTAAAAGGGTTGGCGCAAGATCAGGAAATTTTTAAATGTAGCTTATATGGCGGAGATACAACCCGTCACCGATTAAAGTCATCCCCCTTTACATTGTCGGCAACTTTTTTTGGTGAGGTGCCTACTGATGGTTTATTGAAGCGAAGCGGCGCGGGTAAGGGTGACGATATTTATGTTACGGGCACTATTGGCGATAGTGGCCTTGGCTTAAAGGTTTTGGACGGCAAGTTAAAACTTTCAAAAGAGAGCGATGAATTTTTGTCTAAACGTTATTGGCTTCCCGAACCCCGCCTGATTTTTGCCAGTGCTTTGAAGAGCTTTGCAACCGCCTCTCTTGATATCTCAGATGGTCTTCTCGCCGATGCCAATCATCTTGCTTGCGCATCGGGGGTTCAAGGTCTCCTCGATCTCACAACATTACCCTTTTCTGCTGCAGCAAAAGGTTTTTTAGAAACTGCAAAAGATCCGATGAGCGGGGTCAAGTTTTTGGCAACCTGCGGGGATGATTATGAAATTTTATTTACTGCGCCTGCGGCGATGCGGCGCTCAGTTGAGATGGCCGCTAAAGCTTCGCGCACACAGGTGACGCGTATTGGCAAAACACGTTCCGGTCATGGGATTGTGACAATCGACGAAAACGGCACCGAGGAGCAAATACCGCAGGCCGGGTTTGACCATTTTAAAGACTGATGGTTAAGAAGAAATTTGGATGTTACGGGCGTCCAGGTCCGCCGGGACCACCGGGTCCATCATTCGCGCCGGGGATTGGTAACGTACCCACACTGCCGAGCAATTGCTCCCAAAAGCTGAGTTCTTTTCCTCGGGTTGGCGTTGTTCGTGATACAAGGGCAACCTTGTCCCCATCTTCAATATCGAATTGTTCTACCTTGCTGACTTTTCCCTCATCATCAAAATGAAAAGCCACGATATTTCTGGCTCTCGTTTGAGGTTTGAAAAAAGCCCGGGTCTGATTACTGCTGCTCATATAGTACCAGCGATTGGTGGTAAATGTTGATTGCACGGAAGGCTCACCGTAACGAGCGAGTATGGATTCTTTTGTGTCGATTCCGACATTTGCAGATAATTCTTGGGTTCCTCGTTCCAATACGTAGCCATGATTTGATCGAACCGATACGCACCCCTGTATTGCGCTAAATCCTATAATGGCTGCAATGGCAATCAGCGGCGCGCGCCGAATTTTTTGTGACAAGGCATTCAGGGTAACATTAAATCTATCAAACATGGTGAATTACTCTTTAAAAGACCAGGGAATAATCAAGATATCATCTTCGGGCACCTTGATCAAAGCATTCTTAGGGATTACCTGATCAAAAATAAGAAAAAGAGGTGTTGTTGATGCTTTCCCTGTTCAAAAAGGACCCGCAGCTTGAAATTGCGTCGAGCCTCTACAGTTTGGCCATGGATCAATCGCGTCTTCCCTATTTTTACTCAAATTTGAGCGTTCCGGACACATTGGAAGGGCGTTTTGATCTGCTGGCATTACATGCATATTTGATTATGAATCGTCTTAAACCTGATGAAGCGAGCGATAATAGTTTGCAAGATGAACAAAGAACCGCTTTGTCGCAAAAAGTGTTTGATGCGATGTTCTCCAATCTGGATGATAATTTACGACAAATGGGGGTGGGTGATTTATCAGTAGCGCGTAAGGTCAGGGTGATGGCCGAAGCGTTTTATGGCCGCGTCGCGGTTTATGATTCGGCGCTCAAAGAAGCCCACAATCAGCAGAATGCTCACTTTCCTGCACTGGTCCAAGCTTTGAAACGGAATGTTTACGCGATCCAAGAGGAAGAGGGCGCGAACACTATTTCGCAAGACGTTGCCGCCCTTGCGGACTATGTTCACCGGGTGCACACAGGGTTTTTAAAGCAACCAATTGAGCGCATCTTGGCCGGGATTATTCAATTTCCCGACCCGGCAAAACTATAAATTCTTTTGTGTGAAAATTTTATTGAATCTTCGTGGATTAAGGGTTGGTTATGACAACAGACCAAAAACAGGCTGAAGCTGAATTGTCTCCCGAGTTTAGCAAAATTATAGATGTAACCACCCTTACAACCTCTGGGCGCCATTATACCTTGGAACCGGATGACGAAAGTCTGTCAAAAATAGCAAAACGCTTTACAATCCCGGCTATCGTTTCTTTGCAAGCTAAACTTAAAGTCATGCCGATTCAGGCGGGCGCTACAATTTCAGGGTCGATCCAAGCGAGTTTGGTGCGAGAATGCGTCGCTAGTCTTGAGGAGATGGATGAGAAGGTCACCTTTGATTTTGAAATTACATTTGATCGAACTGCCCCTGATGTTAGTGACTTAAGCGAGGAGGCACTTGCTGATCTGGGACTTGAGAAGAGCCTTGAGTTGTTGGAAGGCCCTGAGCCCCTGGAGGGTGATCTTATCGATATTGGCGAGTTAATGGTTCAGCAATTATCATTGGCAATGGACCCGTTTCCGCGCAAAGAAGGTGCACAATCTTTGAGCGAACTTTACGGGACGGTGGAGGAAACGTCTCCATTTGCAATCTTGAAGGGGGCTATCACAGGGGATGATGATGGCAACAAAGAGCCACATTAATAAAAATCCTGTGTCCATCATTGCGCTCATTTCAAGAGAGCACGGGTTGAGGCATAAACAATGCGACAAAACAAAACTTGAGAGCCAATTACCCGAATCGACCGGCTCAAATTGATCGCGATTGATGCTATTGTGTTTAAGCGAAACTATATCTTGAAACTTGAATTGTCGCTTCGCAGCGTGTCTCGATATGATATTTTGTATCGACGAATTGAAATATAGTTTTCCTCACTTGGGTGCTTTTTATGGTGTTTTTTTAAAGATCGCCTTAGCCTAAAGTAGGTTTTCAACAGATTACGTCATCACAATCAAGTTGGCCCCCTTTACTGATCGTTTGCGTGAGCCCATGTATCACGCAACAAATGGATTTAAACGTTTTTTCAGGAGACTGTTTTCCCCGTGCAGAATGAGAAGAGCCCACAACTTGTCAACGCCGATGAAAGTATCTGCCTTGCTGTCGATGCGATGGGAACTGATGCAGGCCCCGCAATTGTCGTGCAGGGGGCTGCAAAGGCTGTGCGTGATGGCCTAAAGGCAAAGCTGATTTTCTTTGGTGATGAAGCGTTGTTGAAACCTTTAGTCGCCGCAGAAGCAAATTTGCACGATGTGCAAATTCAGCATGCTCCTGATGTGGTCGTCATGACTGATAAACCAGCGCATGTACTCCGTCGTGGCCGGGAGACATCCATGTGGAAGGCCATTACGGCGGTTAAGGATGGTCGTGCTGATGCCATTGTTTCAGGTGGTAATACGGGCGCATTGATGGCGTTGTCACGGTTTCAATTGCGGATGATTAATGATGTTGATCGTCCTGCGATTACGGCGTTATGGCCGACGCCGACTGGGCGCGGAGTTGTGTTGGATGTTGGCGCCAATATTGAAGCCAGTGATATGCAATTGGTTCAATTTGCTGTGATGGGAGAGGCTTTCTACCGTGCGTTGACAGGCAAGGAAAAACCAACACTGGGACTTTTGAATGTCGGTGCGGAAGAATTAAAGGGTCATGTTGTATTACATAGTGCGGCGAATACCTTGCGAACAGCGATTACTGATCTTGATTATCGTGGTTTTGTTGAGGGTAATGATATTTCTAAAGGCGCCGTTGATGTTGTTGTTACCGATGGGTTTTCGGGTAACATCGCGTTGAAAGCGGCTGAAGGAGCCGCGCGGCTCGTTGGCGGATGGATGGGCGAAGCCGTAAAAAATAGTTGGCGCTCAAAACTTGGCGGTCTGTTGATGATGGGCCAGTTAAAAGGATTACGCAAAAAGATTGATCCTTCGTCCGTGAATGGGGGCGTTTTTCTAGGCCTCAACGGGGTGGTTGTAAAAAGTCATGGAGGCGCGGATGCTGCCGGTGTTGCTTCGGCAATATCAATTGCAGAAAACCTAGCCAGACGGTCTTTCATTGAGTTAATGGCAGCCGGCGTCAGCAAGGCTATGGTGGATATTGCTGATGCGGCAACCGAGTTGGAGGCTTTGAGTGTCAAAGATGAGACTGCCGGTAGTAAAGACGTCAAGAGAGCTGCAGAATGAGTTTGAAATCTGTGGTCTCAGGTTGTGGGACGTATTTACCTGAGCGGGTGATTACCAATCAGGAAATGGCAAAAATTGTTGATACGAGTGATGAATGGATCCGCGAGCGTACGGGCATTCATGAACGCCATGTTGCGGCAGACAATGAGTTGACGTCCGATCTGGCTGTGGCAGCGGCTAAAAACGCCTTGAAAGATGCGGAGGTAGAGGCTGGTGAGATAGACCTGATTATCGTGGCAACGACAACGCCAGATCTTACTTTTCCAGCAACAGCAGCTATTGTTCAGGCCAAATTGGGGATAACCCAAGGGGCTGCATTCGATATTCAGGCTGTTTGCTCAGGGTTTATTTTTGCTCTTTCAACGGCAGAGAAATTTCTAAAATCTGGTCAATACAAGAAAGCTCTTGTGATTGGGGCTGAGACTTTTACTCGGATACTGGATTGGGAAGATCGGGCAACTTGTGTCCTTTTTGGTGATGGGGCTGGCGCCTTTGTCCTGGAAGCGAAAGAGGAAAAAGATGCGGGCAACCGCGGACTTATCAACACTTATTTGCGTACCGATGGTCAGCATGTTGATTTGTTATATGTTGATGGCGGTGTTTCCGCTACTGGCACGACGGGCCAGGTGCGGATGCAGGGAAATCGGGTTTTTAGAGAAGCCGTTACCAGGATTTCTGAAGCGATGGTCACTGTCTGTCGGCAGTCCAATATCGATGTCACGGACATTGACTGGTTTGTGCCCCATCAGGCAAATGAACGCATTATTCATGGGATCGTAAAAAAACTGTCTCTGGGTACTCATCAGGTAGTTTCTACAATTGCAAATCAGGGCAATACCTCTGCAGCTTCGATACCATTAGCGTATCGGGCCGGTATGGATGATAATCGCATTAAACCGGGGGATCTTGTGCTCTTAGAGGCTTTAGGCGGTGGGCTCACTTGGGGCGCGGCGCTTTTGCGGGCCTAAGTAAATTTCATTCGATTGAGGTTTGCTTAATCTGGCATTTGCCCCGGTGTACAGTGGTGTAACGAAATTTACTCTAAAAGTATGAAAACATGAGAGAAAATGCCATTCCTCTGTTGACCAATCCCCTTATTCAGGCGTACTTTTAATTCAATATAGCGATATGGGTCACAACAATGGAGTTGTACTGGTGGGAAAAACAATCACACGCGCAGACTTAACCGAAGCTGTTTACCGCAGCGTAGGGATTTCACGCAACGAATCTTCGCAATTTGTCGAGCGTATTCTTGATGAATTATCGGGGGCGCTTGAAAAAGGGGAACAGGTTAAAATTTCATCATTTGGTACTTTTTCTGTTCGCAGTAAATCGATGCGTATAGGGAGAAACCCCAAAACGGGTGAAGAAGTTCCTATTACGCCGCGCAAAGTCATCACATTTCGTGCATCTCATGTTTTAAAAGACCGGATCAATGAAGATCATCGCGTGAGCAGTGGAGACAAATCAGACTAGTATAGTCTGATGTTTTCAGTCCGAGGCTTATTGAAGGTTTGATGACTTGTAAGGGTTGCGCAAAACTCCGTTTTTAGGAGTTGGCCTATTAAAGCGGAATTTTTGGAAAGAATGAGTGATCTTGGTAAAATCGGCAGAAGCTTTTCGTACCATTTCAGAAGCCTCGAAAGAGCTCGGGGTGCCCCAACATGTGCTGCGCCATTGGGAAGAGGTATTTGGGCAAATCCGGCCCATGCGAAGAGCCGGTGGTCGGCGTTATTATCGTCCCGTAGATCTGGATTTGCTGCGCGGTGTGCGTGTCCTATTGTATGATGAGCGCTATACGACCAAAGGTGTACAGAAAATTTTCAAAGAAAATGGTGCGAAATACATTACCAATATCGGTCAGCGCGTGCAAAATGGCGAAGATGTTGCCATTCGCGAAGATCTCGACGATAAAGGCATTGAGCAAGAGACGCCAGATCGTCAACTCTCTGAACGGGACGATACAAAGGGCGGGAACAGTGACCATAGCGTAGGGCATTGTGCTGAACAGGCAATAATGTTGCAAAGTTTAATCACCCGTCTTGAAAGCCTTCAGACCACTCTTGACAATAATGTAGCTTCCATAGAAGCCATATTAGAAATCGAGAAAGATTAAAGACAGGGCGATTTTTATCCGTGCGTCATTTGTGCGTGTCGTATTTTCCGGTCAATTCATAAAAATTCTCGGTTGGTTCAAGATTTTCCATAACTAGGGGAGTGTATGCGCGCTGCCGGGTTTATGGTGCGGAAGATGGAGTGTGACTTTCATGGCTATCGTGGAAGAGAGGGAAAATATGCCGATGCAAATCGCGATAGCGGGACTGGGGACGGTTGGATGTGCACTGATTGCTGCTCTTGAAGGTACGCCAGATCATGGGGTGGCTTCAATCTTGGCGGCGAGTAATTTTGCAAAAGAGCGCTCACATAACGCCGCTCATGGCGCAACGGTGCCGCGCATTAAAGTGGCAGGGGTGAGTGCCAGAGATAAAAACCGTGATCGCGGTATTGATCTGACAAACTATGCTTGGTTCGATGATCCTCGTTTGTTGGCCGTGGCCCCTGAGGTCGATGTCTTTGTCGAATTAATCGGAGGGGCGGAGGGGATTGCACGTGAAAGCGTGGAAGCGGCATTGCGTCACGGAAAACATGTGGTGACGGCCAATAAAGCCCTACTGGCCCGTCATGGTCCCGCTCTTGCGAAATTGGCAGAGGACCATCAGGTCAGTTTAAAATATGAGGCCGCTATTGCTGGAGCAATTCCGATTGTTAGTACGATTTTAACAAGTCTGGCGGGGGTCAATATTTCGGCGCTGCGCGGAATTTTAAATGGGACTTGTAATTATATCCTGTCACAAATGGAAAACGCGGGGAAAGATTACGACAGTGCTTTGATCCAAGCGCAGGCTTTAGGGTTTGCTGAGGCCGATCCGACTTTGGATGTGGGTGGCGGGGATAGTGCGCATAAACTTTGCATTCTCAGTGCATTGTGTTTTGGTGTATTTCCGACTGATGACGAGATATCAGTAACGGGAATCGATGGTGTTTGTGCGGAAGATATCATCTTTGCGAAGGCAAATGATTACGTCATACGGTTGATTGGTGAAAGCGCCTTCACGGATGACCAGGTGACCTTTAATGTCGCGCCATTTTTGGTGCCCTGCGATAATAAATTTGCTCGTATCGTGGGCGCCGATAATCATATTGAAATCCGCTCAGACCTGGTGCCTAGTCTTCATTTGACGGGCCCTGGAGCCGGTGGAGGACCAACGGCCAGTGCGGTTGCCGGGGACATTTTTACCCTACTTCAAAATCAAAACGGCCATATGGCGGGGTATGGTTTTGGACGCCCTGAAAAGCAGTTGCGTATTGGCGGATGTAATGGCGCGGCGAGCGGCGAGCATGGCTATTATTTCCGGGCTGAACTGCTGGAGACCGGTGATAACCAAACAATAGGTGGTTATGAGGCTATTGCTAAGGCCCTCAAGGCGGCTAATATTCCGATTAAAGTGCTAGAGAATACGGGGCCAGAGAAACGACTTGCTCAAGGGATTACGGCTAATATTTCTGGTGCCAGGGTTGACGATTTACGGATGGTCCTGAGCGCAAACGGGGGCGGTGAAGAAACAGGAAGCTTTGTACTATACCGTTTGCTGGAAAGCTGATATTTACACACCTAATGTGTTTTGCAATCCAGCTCGAAAGATAAAAACAAATGATAGATAATGATGACTATTTAGATCGCATGCTGACAATTGAAATTGGCCGCTGTACCGAGGCCGCGGCGGTTTCCGCTTCAAAAATGATTGGTCGCGGAGATAAGGAAGCGGCTGATCAGGAAGCGGTGACAGCGTTGCGCGATGCGCTCAATCAGCTCGAGATTGATGGAAAAGTGGTGATTGGTGAGGGGGAACGCGATGAAGCCCCTATGCTTTATATCGGCGAAAAGGTTGGTACGGGTAATGGTCCTAAAGTTGATATTGCCCTTGACCCATTGGAGGGTACGACATTAACGGCAAAAGCAATGTCCAATGCGCTCGCAGTGGTTGCGATGGCGCAAGGGGGCACACTTCTTCATGCGCCAGACGTGTATATGGATAAAATTGCAGTTGGCCCAGGTTATCCTGAAGGTGTGGTTGAGCTTGACGCCAGTGTTGAAGACAATATTAGCAATCTTGCTAAGGCAAAAAATGTTCCTACTGAAGAAATCACACTGTGTGTGTTGGATCGCGATCGCCATCAACCAATTATTGATGCGGCCCGTAAAATGGGTTCGCGGGTGTTTTTAATTCCCGATGGCGATGTGGCCGGGATTTTTCATACAACAGAAGAGCATACCGGGATTGATCTTTATGTTGGGCAAGGCGGTGCGCCGGAGGGTGTTCTTGCTGCAGCTGCACTGCGTTGTGTTGGCGGGCAAATGCAAGGGCGGTTGGTTTTTCGCAATGATGATGAACGTGCCAGAGCAGAGCGGATCGGTATTCGAGATCTCAATCGCAAATATGGGCTAACCGACTTGGCGTCGGGGGATGTGTTTTTTGCGGCAACAGGCGTTACCAACGGAACCATGCTGGATGGCGTTAAGTGGGAACGTGGGCATGTCAGTACACATACAGTGGTGATGCGTTCTCACACTGGTACAGTTCGTTATATACGAGCGCGCTCACAACGATAAAATTTTTTAATAAGGAATACCCAGATTTCTACTGGTACCACCCCATTGGTTGATAAATCTGTTCGTGGCACAGCCTGGCGATTAAGAACGGCTGATCCGCAAAAGGTTTTTCAAATCGCGCGCGATCATAATATTGACGAAACTATCGCCCGTATCCTGGTTGCCAGGGGCGTTCGCCCAGAAGAGGCCGCTAGGTATCTGGAGCCGACATTACGCGAAATGATGCCAGATCCGTATGTGTTGACGGACATGCAAGCTGCCACGAAACGATTGCAAAAGGCAATCAATGACAAAGAAACGATTGGCATATTTGGCGATTATGATGTCGATGGAGTGACGGCCACTTCGTTATTATATTTGTACTTACGCGCATTGGATGTACCCGTTGAGATATATCTCCCTGATCGGGTTGGAGATGGTTATGGGCCCTCCATCGCTGCGTTTGATGCCTTGCAAGAGCGCGGGGCAGATTTGATCATTACTGTTGATTGCGGCGCTTCGGCCCATGAACCGATTGAGGCGGCGGGCGCTAAAGGGCTTGATATAGTTGTTATTGATCATCACCAGATGAGCGGGCCGCCGCCGCAAAGTGCGATTGCTGTTGTAAACCCTAATCGGCCTGATGATATTTCTGGTTTGGTGAATTTATCAGCTGTTGGTGTGGCGTTCATGTTTCTTGTCGCCCTTAATCGGGTGTTGCGAGAGGAGGGTTTTTTTAAAACGATTTCGCAACCTGATCTTCGGCAATGGCTAGATATTGTAGCACTCGGATTAATTTGCGATGTGATGCAAGTGACAGGCTTAACGCGGGCATTGATCGCGCAAGGGTTGAAGGTGATGGATGCGCAGCGAGGGGATAAAAAGGGCTTGCCGACAGTTGGAAATCCGGGACTTGCTGCGCTTGGTCGGCGCGCCGGCGTAAAGGGGATCGCATCGCCCTATCATTTAGGGTTTTTGATTGGTCCACGCATTAATGCTGCCGGTCGGATCGGGCATGCCAATTTGGCTTTTGATTTAATTACCAATCCGGATGCTGATAGACGGAAAAAACGCGCTGAACAATTACACGAGATGAATGCTGAGCGCCAGGAGATAGAAAAGAAGGTTTTGGAACAGGCCATCGCAGATGTGGAGAGTTTGGACCGAATTCCAGATATTATTATTGCGGCGGGCCAAGGCTGGCACCCCGGTGTAATTGGGATTGTTGCCGGGCGCTTGAAAGAGCGCTTTGACCGCCCTGCCATTGTGATCGGGCTGGAAGAAGCAATCGATGGCGCAAATATGCGGATTGGCAAGGGCTCTGGGCGTTCGATCACTGGGGTTGATCTTGGTGCGGCCATTAGTGCTGCTGGCGAAGAGGGTATTTTGGTTGCCGGAGGCGGTCATGCCATGGCCGCAGGATTAACAATCGAAGACGCTGAGCTGGATCGTTTCAAGGCTTTTATGATCGACAGACTCAGCGATGATATTGCAATTGCATTGCAGGGGCGCTCTACGGAAATCGATGAAATTGTTGTTCCTATGGCTGTGACGGCCCATTTTTCGTCGCTCATTTCTAAAGCGGGTCCCTTTGGTCCCGGTAATGCAGAGCCAATTTTCATGATAGAAGATGTCTCGATTATCTACCCAAAAATTGTCGGCGAATCTCATATCTCGTGTGTGCTTAGAAGCGATGGCGGCGATGAAGTGCGTGCGATTGCGTTTCGTGCGGTAGATGAGGCATTGGGTGAGGCGCTTCAAAGTGGAAAGCGCTTGCATTTGGCCGGACGCATCAAGGCAGATGAATGGCGCGGCGGAAATGCGGGGCAATTTCAGATTATCGACGCTGCTTATGTTTAAAAAACTGATATGTGTCGATTATTTTTGAGGAATAATGATAATCTGACTCAAAAAACCCATATCAAGTGATTTTTGACTTGCAACGAAGGGATTGTCTGAATATATCAGCCTTTCATAAAACGCGCGGTCCCTTCGTCTATCGGTTAGGACGCCAGGTTTTCAACCTGGAAAGAGGGGTTCGATTCCCCTAGGGACTGCCATTTTTTTATTTTCACCGTCAATTTTTATTGTATTCCACGAAAAGGGATATGATAAGCGCGCGCACTCCCCCAAATTTTCTTTATTTGGGTGCATTTTTTAAAATTTAACGTAAAAATTCCGTTCTTTTGACGATTGTGACTGACTTATCATTGCTTTTCGCCTCATTATTAGGTTTTATTAACGTAAAGTTAGTTTCGAGATGTTGCTGGCGTTAGTCTGGCTTTGAGGCGCGGGGGCGCATCGCTGTTACGGTTAATCCCCTAATACTATCAAGGGGTGTATCCATAGCGGCGCGGAAAATGCCATGGGCAGAACGTATGAGGTGAAAGAGATGGTTCGAGTTTCAAATATAGTTTTAGGGCTAATGGCTTGTCTGGTCCTGACATTGGCGTCGCCTCAAATGGCTGAGGCTGCAGATATTTCAAAAGCCAAAATTACTGAAATCTTGTCAGAGCAAGGTTATGCGGTCCGTGATTTTTCTGAAAGCATGGTGGCTGTCGTGGTCGGTGATCACGTTGTTTTGGTAGCCGTCGATGGTTCTGACGGGGATGTTTCTTACATTACATATGTAAATGGCGTTACCGCTCAATCCCTTGGTTATGAATTTCTCAGTAAATTCAATAGTGAAGTCAAGTTTGGCCGGGCCTATGTCGACCGTGATGGTGATGTCGCCATACAGATGGATCGAAATGCCGTTGGGGGAATCTCCTCTAAGAATATTCAATCTGATTTCGATGTTTTTCTGATTTTGATCGCAAAATTCTTGAAAGATGTCGAAAATATCCAAATTACCTAGAATTTAATCTCTGTGACTTTTCCGGATTAGGCGCGCCTTTTTAAAAGGCGCGTCTTTTTCGTGTGAAACAGCATATCTGATGATCATAGCATTTCAGTTTTGCATTCAGGGAACAATCACAATAAGATTAATTGCGAATCACTTTTGGCGATATTTTTTCTCTTTGAAGGGTGAATTTTAATGGGCAAGGCCTGTCCATTAAAGTGATGAGAGAGATAAAACTCGACAAGTCAGAGATTGCTAGAGAAAATAGAGACAAGCAGAGATGATAGTGATAAAAGATTAGAGGCACTAAAGCATAAATGCTTATATCGGTGCTGAGATGGGATAGGAACTGGTAGTTATGGTTAATGATCGGGGTGAGTTGGGGAATGATCCTGCTCAAGAAAAACGGTCTGAAGATAGCGGTCACGCGATCACATCAGAGGGGCAAGAGAGTGAATCGTCTGAAGAAAGCCAGTGTGTAACCGGTGTCTTGAAGTGGTTCGATCCAGCTAAGGGTTATGGATTTATCATTCCTTCAGAGGGCGAAGGGGATATTCTCGTACACTCTTCCTGTTTGCGCGATATTGGTCTTTCGACTGCGCGTGAAGGAGCCACCATTAATTGTGAGGTCGTGAAACGCTCCAAGGGCATGCAGGTTTTAAAAATTAACACCATCGATGACACAACGGCAACGCCACATATTTCGCCCGAGGGCAGCCCGATGATGGACCAAACGCCTGCCGGAGATTTTAAGCGGGCCGAAGTCAAGTGGTTCAACCGAGCCAAGGGTTTTGGCTTCCTGACCACTGGAGAGGGAAGCGAAGACATATTTGTACATATGGAAACTTTGCGTCGATGCGGTATGGGGGAATTGGTCACCGGGCAACGGGTTCAGGTTTCTTATGCTGCTGGCGTGAAGGGCCTTTTGGCGATAGAGTTGAAAGCTGACCAACAAAATTAAAAACAGGTTGGCGATAGATGTACTTGAACCTGTTTTCCAAATTTTATCCGCTACCATAATCCATCCATAAATTCTAAAATCCGCAGTCAGAGCAAACTGCGTCATCTTTTTCTGCGCAATGTAACAGCGCGTAACATTCTTTGATGCCGGCACTTCTATTCCAATTGCGCATTAAGTGCTTGATTGGGTTATAACTATTGTGGAGTGCTGAGTGCTTAAAGGATAAGTTTTGTGTTTCGTTTTTGTTGACTTGTATGGGGATTGTTAGAGGCCGCTTTTACCGATGTCGCTAGCTATGCAGGGATGAGGCTGAGGTTATTGATCCTCACGGGCCGTTTATATCGAAAGATATGAGTTGCTCAATAAGTGTATGCATTGTTGATTTTCAGTGAAAAGAGTGAGTATCGAGTTCGTGACAGTGGCAGTAAAACGATCAAAAAAAAACCATATGGACACGTCACAGATGCCATTGAAAATTGGCGTGGTCGGCGCTGGTAAGTTTGGAACACTTCATGGGCTAAAATATCACGCTCGATCAGAGTGTGTTATTTCCGGGGTTTTTGATCCTGATAGAGATGCGGCCAAAGCGTTAGGGACAAAACTTAAATCGCGCATGTTTGAAGCCTACTCTGACCTTTGCCAAAACAGCGATGCGATCGTCGTCGCCACTCCGGCAAGCGATCATGCGAACATGGCGCTGCAGGCCTTGCAACAGGGTTGCCATGTTTTTATCGAAAAACCGATCGCTCTGCGATTGGACGAAGCTGATGCGCTGATCGATATGGCTGAACAAAATTCACTAATATTACAAATCGGGCACCAAGAAAGATATTTGGTCGAGGCTTTGGGGCTATTCTCCCTGTCGAAAGCGCCTAAGATGATCAAGTGTTGTCGCTGCATGCCGGCAACGGGACGTGGGGAAGATGTATCCGCCATCATGGATTTGATGATTCATGATCTGGATATCTTGATGTGTTTTGCGCGCCATGATCGTCCCATGATTACTGTTGATGCACACACTCAGAACAATGCGGACCAGGCCCATATTAATTTTGAGTTCCCTAACAATGGTATCATGGCAAGTTGTACGGTCTCCAGGCGTAGTGAGAGGGCAGAACGTTCACTTGCGTTGCATTATGATGAAGGGATCATTCATGTCGATTTTTTGACGAAAACAATCAAGAATGAAACAAGCTTGTCTTTGCAATCTGATTTTATCACGAGTACTGATTTAGCGATTTCAGATCCCTTAGCATACGGCGCGCAGAATTTTATTCATGCAATTACCGATGGATACCCACCTATCATTGATGGCCGGGCAGGACGCCGGGCTCTAGCGCTTGCTTCAAAAATAGAAAAACTCATCGGTACTATTCACAATCAAAGCGTATCATCATTAAAAGATTCTCAGTGCATTGAACAAATGGTGTGGGTTGAATGAACTCTGTTGATGTGTTGTCATATAAAGAACGGTCTCAAGTTGGGGATATTGCGTTTATCGATTTAAAGGCGCAGCAAAAGCGGATTCGAAAACAGGTCGAGAAACGCTTGAGCGCCGTATTGGACCATGGGCGTTATATTGCTGGCCCTGAAATCTGTGAGCTTGAGGAACAATTAGCGGCGCGAACCGGGGCAAAAGCCGCGATTGCCTGCGCATCCGGAACTGCAGCCTTAATCGCCCCTTTGCTCGCGCGCAGTCTATGTATTGGTGATGCGGTTTTTATTCCTGCGTTTACCTATAATGCGACAGCCAATGCCGTTTTAATCAGTGGTGCGGCGCCGATCTTCGTTGATATCGATCCGCAAACTTTTTTGATGTGTCCTAAAGCCTTAGAAGGGGCAATAGAACGGGTAAAAGCGGAAGGGCGATTGCGGCCCAGAGCTGTTATTCCTGTGGATTTATTTGGCTCTCCTGTCGACTATGAGGCTATTGAAAGAATTGTGTTGCGTGAAGATTTGTTTTTACTCGCTGATGGCGCGCAGAGTTTTGGCGCGTTATTTGATGGCAAGCATGTTGGTAATCTTGCCCCTGCGACAGCGGTTAGCTTTTTTCCTGGAAAATCCTTAGGTGCCTATGGTGACGCGGGCGCGATGCTGACGCAAGATAAAGATGATGTTGAGGAATGGTCATCGATCAGTTGGCATGGGACAGATGCACAGCGCAAAGATTCTATCCGGGTTGGTTTCAATGGCCGAATGGATAGTTTTCAGGCGGCTATTTTGCTTGAAAAATTAGCAATCTTCGATGATGAATTACAGGCTCGCTATCACATTGCTGATATTTATTCAAAACGTCTTAAAGATATTACGCCTTGTCAAGAGCATCATAAATTAGCCAAGTCTGGCTACGGGTATTTTTCTGTCTTGAGTGAAAACCGAGATCATTTGATTGATGAATTGCAAAAACGCGGTATTCCAACAGCTGTTTACTATCGTAATCCTCTTCATAAAATGCCTGCATTTTCGGCCTTTTCACTGGCTAAAGGTGATGAATATTATTTGCAACATACTGATCAAATTTCAGCGCGCATCGTCTCGCTACCAATGCACCCATATCTCACAGAAGCTCAGATTCATTATATTTGTGATTGTGTAGAGGCAGTGAGTTTGAAAGATACGCATTGAAGAGGCGTGAAAAAATAGTAGTTTTATAATGGTTGACTGTGTTTGACGAACCAATGATGAGCGATGATACGGAAATAATGACACAGGATTTACATGGCAATTTCATGAAAGCCAAGTTCAACATTATTTCGAGAACAAGGGGGGGCGGCTGATGCTTCCTTTTCATCAACCATTTAAAAAAATTCGAAAAAACTAACAACTAAGAGCAACTTCGTGGTTCATATCGATTCAAAATTGCTCTCAATTATTTTGAGGAATAAAAATCATGGTTCAACATGAAGTGGAATCTGGAAAGGGTGCTCCTTCAATGCTCACAATTTCTATGTGTCAAATTTCGCCACAAGTCGGTGATATTGCGGGCAATATCAAAAAAATTGAATCCGCATATGATCAAGTCACACAAGAAAAAGTTGATCTCGCTGTTTTTTGCGAGTTGGTGGTCTCAGGTTATCCTCCTGAAGATTTGGTGCAAAAACCGAGCTTTCAACGGGCGTGCCATGAAGCTGTAGAACGCTTAGCGCTGAAAACACAAAACGGTCCTGGGATGATTATAAGTGCGCCGTGGCGAGAAGGAGCGGCCCTTTATAACAGTGCGTTTTTATTGGCCGATGGTAAGATTGCAGCACGACGTGATAAAATAAGATTGCCCAATTATGGGGTGTTTGACGAGCCGCGTCGATTTACGCCCGGTACACGCTGTGAGATCACGCCTTTTCGTGGATTAAAACTAGGCTTATTTACATGTGAAGATATGTGGGTGCCAGGGACTGGAGAAAAGTTGGCCTCTCTCGGCGCAGATATTTTAATTGCTCCGCACGGGTCACCGTTTCGTAAAACCGCGAGCGTAGAGCGGACCGAGGCCGCGCGTGAGCGTTGCCGTATCACGGGATTACCATTGATTTTTGTTAATCAACTTGCGGGCCAAGATGAGGTTGTTTTTGATGGTGCCTCTTTTGTTATGGATGCGTCTGGTGATCTAATTCACTCAATGGGACAGTTTGTTCCGGAAATTGCCATCACGAAATGGCAGCAATCTGATGAGGGTTGGAAATGCGTTAGCGGTCCAAAGACAAACTGGATTGGTCATGAAGAAATGACATATCGTGCTCTTACACTTGGGGTGCGTGATTATGTGGAGAGAAATCATTTTCAAGGCGTCGTCATCGGACTTTCGGGCGGAATCGATAGTGCCTTAACCGCTGCAATTGCTGTTGATGCATTAGGGGCAGATCGTGTGCACTGCGTTATGATGCCATCTCGATACACCCGTGATGAAAGCCTGGAAGATGCGAGTGCATGTGCAAAAGCGTTGGGTGTCAAGCTTGCTCATGTGAATATTGGCCCAGGGGTGAACGCGTTTGGTGAAATGTTAGCGGATTTATTCTCAGGCCTAACGGTTGACACAACTGAAGAAAATATACAATCTCGTATTCGAGGCGCCTTGTTGATGGCAATTTCAAATAAATTTGGGCCTATGGTGCTGACGACGGGCAACAAATCAGAAATGTCGGTTGGTTATGCAACGCTTTATGGGGATATGAATGGCGGATATAATCCGCTTAAAGATATTTATAAAACAGAGGTTTTTTCATTGTCGCGTTGGCGCAATGCCCATCATGCACCGACATTGAAAGGCCCCATAAGAGAAGTCATACCGGAGCGAATTATCACGAAACCGCCGTCTGCTGAATTACGAGACGACCAGAAAGATGAAGATAGTCTTCCCCCTTATGAAGTACTGGATGATATTCTTGAGTGCTTGGTTGAAAAAGAAATGCCTGTACGTGAGATTGTCGCTCGAGGTCATGAAGATGCGTTGGTGCGAAAAATTGAACATTTATTATATGTTGCAGAATATAAACGACGCCAAGCGCCACCGGGGCCCAAAGTAACAGCAGTAAATTTTGGCCGCGATCGTCGATATCCAATCACTAATGGTTGGCGCGACCGTTAAAAGTTTCCTTACATAAGTGAAACTGGTTATAGTATTTTGCACTGATATAATTTCTGTAAAGAGAATTTGAACGGGTGTTCACAATCGTGACTCCCTGTCGTGGTGATGTTCATTATATCAATAGACTCAGATTATCTCCTTGATTCCATGTGATCAAGATAGGCCTTTAGCCTTTGTAGGCGATTATTTTTATAGCAGAGATTGGCCGCCAAACTGCGTTTCAATACTCGCTGAATTAATAATATCACCATTTAACTTAAGGGGAATAAATTTCCCCGCTTATAGTTTTACCCATACATTTCTATTCAGTTTAAAGCGTTTTGCGTTCAAGTGTGAACCGATTGAATTGCTGTAAATGCGAAAAAAGAAAGACGTAAGGTGTCTCAGCGACTCAATTTCTAGTGGAGGCACTTTAGTGGTTTTTTCAAAACATGAAGCGGGTAAATGACAGATATACAAAGTGTTACACTGATAAAAAATAAAAATCATCATGTTGATCATGAAGATAAGCTTGCACAGCTTGATCGATTGAGCCTGAACTTGCTCAATCTTGCAGATGAGCTTTGTTGTGAGATGCACCAAAATATTGTTGACGATTTTACTGTTTTTGATCGCGGCGCCAGAGCACTTTCGTCTTTATTGCGGGCCAATCAATTGATCGGGGTATTAAAAGAGCAAACGGCAAGGGAAATCAATGACGAAAATGCGCGCCCCTCGGAAGATGGTTCATCCATTCACCCAGAAAATTATGCCGAACTGGAGCGCATCCGTTTTGAAAGCGCTCGACATTTATATGCACACACAGTCCAAGACGAAGATCCTGCAGTGGCAAGCGCGCGAGAGGAGTGAGTATGGCGAGGCGGCGGAGAAGATATTTGAATTTTGGCGGCGTGCTGATCAAACACCGCCAATTCACATGGACTGGACCACTTGGATGCTTATGGGCGGGCGCGGCGCAGGAAAGACCCGAACGGGTGCAGAATGGATTCGCCGCGTGGCGTCAATGCGAACTCACGTCAGTAGCGTTCCCCCGCGAATCGCGTTGGTGGCCGAGACTTACGCAGATGCGAGGGAAGTTATGATTGAAGGTCCCTCCGGGTTGCGCCCCATTGCCTTTGAATTTGAGCGTCCTGCTTATGAAAGCTCCCGGCGGCGTCTGGTATGGCCGCATGGGGCTGTGGCCTATTGTTTTTCTGCTGAAGACCCAGACGGGTTACGCGGCTATCAATTTGATGCGGCGTGGGCGGATGAAATGTGTAAATGGCGTTATCCTGAAGAAACATGGAGTAATTTGCAATTGGCTTTACGTCTTGGTGAACGACCACAGCAAGTGGTGACGACGACGCCGCGACCCATGGCACTTTTGAAGCGTATTTTAGAGTCTTCAAAAACTGCGACCGGGCGCTCATCCAGTTATGATAATAAGCAGAATTTAGCAGAATCTTTTTTTACAGAAATTGTGAATTCATATGAAGGAACGGCTTTAGGGCGCCAGGAGTTAATGGGAGAACTGGTGGATGATTTACAAGGTGCTCTCTGGTCTTGGGATATGATTGAAGCATCGCGTATTAGCGTTGCGCCGGCATTGGATCGCATCGTTGTCGCCATTGATCCACCTGCAGGTTCCGGTCCTGATGCGGATGAATGTGGTATTATTATTGCCGGGGTTTGTGATCACGCAGACGGTTTGGTTGGATATGTTCTAGGCGACTGGTCTGTTGGTGGGCTTACGCCGCGTGGATGGGGTGAAAGGGCAATCGCGGCAGCGCATGAATATGAAGCCGATCGCTTATTGATAGAAGTTAATCAGGGCGGGGAAATGGCTCGCCATGTTCTTACGCAAATTGACCCTGATGTGCCGATAAAAACCGTTCATGCAACACGAGGAAAGCGGGTGCGTGCTGAACCGGTCGCTGCTTTATATGAAAGGGGCCGTGTCCGTCATGTCGGAAGTTTTACGCAACTTGAAGATCAGCTCACAACATATACAGGCCTTGCTTCATCACGACAAAAAAGTCCGGATCGCCTTGATGCATTGGTGTGGGCTTTAACCGACTTAATTTTGCGACCGCAAGTTCCCGATCCCGCAATCAAACGTCTTCAAACCTGAAATGAGGAAAATTATGGCTCTTTTTGATATTTTTAAATCGTCAGACCCAAAATTAAACACAGAGACCAAATATAGTGCGACGCGAACCATGATGGCATATCATCAACCAGGCGCGCCGATTTGGTCATCACGCGACTATATGAGTTTGACAAAAAATGGATTTCTTAAAAACGTTATCGCCTATCGCTGTATTCGTATGATTGCGGAGGCCGCAGCGTCTGCGCCTTTGCGTGTATCTGTTGACGGAGAGAAATTGACTGCGCATCCAGTTATTTCCTTGTTGGAAAAACCAAATGCAGATCATTCTGGTACACAATTACTAGAAGCGTTATATGGCTATCTTCAAACCCATGGCAATGCTTATCTCGAAGGGGTCATGCTCGGGGGAGAGGTGCGCGAACTTTACGCATTACGGCCAGATAGAATATCCGTAAGGGTGGGGAAGACCGGTTGGATTGAAGCTTATGAATATACTGTAAGTGGTGTAAAGACCGTATTTCCGATGTCTATTGCGGACATGGGGGAGAGCGAGAATGCTCCGCCAATTCTTCATATAAAATTATTCCACCCTCTTAATGATCATTATGGAATGTCACCGTTAGAAGTCGCTGCCGGTAACATTGATATGCATAATACGGCATTGTCATGGAACAAGGCATTGTTGGATAATGCGGCGCGGCCTTCTGGCGCGTTAGTGTATTCAGGGCCTGAAGGGGCAGAAAATTTATCATCAGAACAATTTGAGCGTTTAAAGAGTGAATTGGAAGATGCTTATGGCGGTGCGACTAATGCTGGCAAACCTTTATTGCTAGACGGAGGTTTGGATTGGCGCTCAATGTCTTTATCGCCAGCAGATATGGATTTTATGCAAGCAAAAAATGCAGCAGCGCGAGAAATTGCCTTAGCTTTTGGTGTGCCCCCTATGTTGCTCGGTATTCCCGGAGATAATACGTATTCTAATTATAGAGAAGCGAATCTAGCATTTTGGAAACAAACTGTCTTACCCTTGGTCAAGAAAACAACTGCAGCCTTAACCCAATGGTTGCGTCCTGGTTTTTCCTCAGATGGTATAATTTCTATTCAATGTCATGTGAGTGATATTGATGCTCTTTCTGGAGAGCGTGATGCTTTATGGCGCCGTGTGAATGCTGCGCAGTTTCTATCCGATAGTGAAAAGCGCGATCTGGTTGGGTTGCCGCCAAAAGACCAAGAGGAGAGAAATGCTGATGATCAAGAGGCGTCTAATGACTGAGGATATTTCAAAAAATAGTGGTGCGGCCTCTGCGCCTTATAAGGTAACAGTCGCGGTGAGCGTAACAATCTTTATACAAACGGGCCTGGCGTTAATTTGGGCCGGCGGTGCTGCTGAACGTATTGCGCAATTAGAGCGGCGAACAGCAGAGCGCTCGCAATTAATAGAGCGCACAGCTCGTTTGGAGGAGCAAGTATTTTCAATGCGCGCCACCTTAGAGCGCATTGAAGGAAAGCTAGATGATAGTCAGCGGGCCTTAATGCCGCGATAAATCTGAATTTTGCAAAGCGTAAGATAAGGCGAGGAAAATATGCCTGTTAATTTCAAAAATCGAGTGATTGCCAAAATCGAAGGTTATGCAGCAATTTATAATGTTGCAGATATGTCTGGCGATATCATGCAAGAAAATGTTTTTAGTGAAATTAATTTTGAAAAATCTATCCCCACCCATGTAGGCAGCCTTATGATGCTTTATCAACATAAGGTTGATTGCCCAATTGGGAAATGGATAAATTTTAAAAATGATAAAAAAGGATTATTTGTACAGGGAGAAATAATATTAGATTCTTCAAAGGCATTTGATATTTATGCGCTTATGCGCGGTGGTGCGATTAACGGTTTGTCAGTTGGTTTCAAAACTGTGCAAGCCATCAAAAAAAGAGCATCGCAAAGGTTAATCAAAAAAGCGGACCTATGGGAGATTTCGATAGTGAGTTTTCCTATGGCGCATGATGCTCGGATCACCCATGTCGGAGATCCCGTTGAGGTTTCAGTAGAAAATCCCGTGCGTGCCGGGTTAAGCACGCAATCGGCCCGGCGCGCGCCGTTCCCCCCCTCCGGTGCGCGCCACTTTGCAAAAGCTTTAAAGGGTGCGGCTGATTTGTTGAGTTAAGTATGTGTTTAGTTAAGGAGTAGAGTAATGGATGTAGAAACAAAAGCGCACCGATCAAGTTCTCAAATTGATGATTTGTCTGTTAAAGGTGCTATGGATGAATTTTTAAATGTATTTGAAAATTTTAAAGTAGCCAATGATCAACGCTTGGATGAATTGGAAAAGCGTGGGCATGAAGACGTAATATTGCGAGATAAGGTTGATCGGATTAATACTGCATTAGATCAGCAAAAATCTGCAATTGAAACGATGACCTTGAAAGGACAACGTCCTTCACTAGGATCGTTAAATGGGAATACTACTCATAAGATTATTGATGAAAAAAAATCTGCATTTTTGCGCTATGTTCGTAATGGAGATCAAACGGCGCTTCATCAACTCGATGAAAAATCTCTGAATACGGTGAATGATGCTGAGGGTGGTTATCTCGCGCCTCTTGATACGGAACGCTTGATCACATCAGCAGTACGCGATATTTCTCCGATACGCCAAATCGCGAGTGTTCGTGAGATTGGCGCTAATGTCTATCGCAAGCCCATCAGTCTTGGTGGGGGAGCTGCTGGCTGGGTTGGAGAAAATGATGCACGCGAACAGACCGCGGCTCCGACATTAGCTGCATTAGATTTTCCAACTATGGAGCTCTATGCAATGCCTGCTGCTAGCCAGACATTGTTAGATGATAGCGTTGTTGATGTGGAGCAATGGCTCGCCGATGAAGTCAATGCAGAATTTGCCGCGCAGGAAGGTGCTGCTTTCGTAAACGGTGATGGTGTTAATCAGCCTCACGGCTTTTTAAGTTATCCGATTATCGATGATAGTACACAAGCCCACGGCCAGATTGGATCGGTTAGCAGCGGTGTTGAGGGTGGTTTTGATGAAACAAGCCCTGCAGATAGTTTGTTTGATTTAATCTATACGCCGCGCCAAGTGTATCGCAGTAATGGGCGTTTTGTTATGAACCGCTCATTGGTTGGGCAATTGCGTAAATTTAAGGACAGCGAGGGCAATTATTTGTGGCAACCCTCAGTTCAAGCTGGCATTCCGGCAACATTATTGGGTTATCCGGTAACTGAAGCAGAAGACATGCCTGATTTAGCAGCCGGCAGTACATCAATTGCTTTTGGTGACTTTGATCGAGGATATCTCATTGTCGATCGTGTCGGCGTGCGCGTCTTGCGTGATCCGTTCTCTGCGAAGCCTTATGTGTTGTTTTATACAACCAAACGCGTCGGCGGCGGCATGCAGGATTTTGATGCCATTAAAGTTTTAAAATTCTCCGCGGCGTAGGGCAATACAAGAATTTTTAACACTGTCTCTGACAACCTGATGAGCGTTTAACGTGATTTATGTTTGCGTATGAAAACAAAATTCGTGCGCTCATCAGGATGAATTTAGCGTGATGAATCGTGATTTCAATACGATTTTTATACCATGACTCAATTCGACCGTTTTATTTTTTTTGTGAAGGAAAAATTTATGAGCCTTACACTGATAAATCCTCCAGCGAACGAACCGATTTCAGTAAGCGAAATAAAAGATCATCTACGCATACTTAACGATGACAACAATGATGATTTGTCGGGTTTGGGGGTTAGCGCGCGTCACGCATTGGAGGCCCGTTCTGGTTTTGCTTTTCTTCCACAAGTTTGGGCCTATCAAACCGAGCGCCAAGGGCAAACCGATATTGTTTTGCCCATTACGCCAGTGTTAGAAATCAATGCACTAGAAATTGTTCATGATGATGGCTCATTGGAAGCTATAGACCGCGATCACTTTCGAGTGGAGCTGGGATCTGTGAGTCGAATTCGCTTAAACCAATATTCGCTGGCTTCTCAAGTAGTCAATTTTTCACCGCGAGACCATATAAAGATTACATTTACAGCGGGGCATCGCTCTATTGGCGATATACCCCCGGAGTTACGTCATGCCATACGTATACTGATCGCGCATTTTTATGAAAATAGAGAAAGTGCATCGCAAAGTCGGGTTTATTCAATTCCGCGTTCTATCGATGCGCTGCTCGCACCGTATCGGAAGGTTACATTATGATTGGAAATTTACGGCATAAACTGATGCGTCTGACTGCGCAGCGTATGCAAGATGAAGGCGGCGGCGCAGAAATAATATGGCAACCAGCTGGTGAGATGTGGGCGAATGTCGATTTTTTACGCCCCCTTCGTGACCGCAGCGGAGATAGGCGCTCTTTTTTAAAAAGGATAGCGGCACAAGTGCGTGTAGATCAAAATCTTCAAGAAGGACAGCGATTAAGGTTTGATGGCCGTGACTATGAGATTGTCTCAATCGAGAGTGATGACGATCGTCAACGACGAGTAGTCTTAATTGGCGAGGAGATACATGCACACTCACAAGGAATTCGCTCATGACGATCTTTCCAAATGCAGCTTTGTGGGTCGTGCAAAAATCAGTTTACGATCTATTACGGGGCTCTGAGAGTTTAAAGGCCATCATGGGCGACCCTGTTCGTGTCTACGATGACCCCCCGCCAGATACGCAATTTCCCTATATTACGGTTGGCGAGGCTCGGACACAGCCACTAGAGGGGCTTGAGGATGCGATGGAACATAACATCTCGCTACATGTTTTTTCAAAATATGCGGGGCGGCGAGAAATTAAAATTATCTTAGATGGACTTTATGAAACGCTTCATGATTCAGAGTTCGATCTCAGTGATCAATGCCTTGTGAATATCAGGTTTGTTTTCGCAGATATTTTCAGGCGCAATGATGGATCCGTTTTTCAAGGGGTTATTCGTTTTCGAGTTGTCACACAGCCCGAGCCAGTTCTTTAAAATTAATAGGAGACAACACCGTGAAAGCACAAAAGGGCAAAGATTTATTACTCAAGGTGAAGTCAGCTGAGGAGGGTTCTGTTTTTCAAATCGTAGCAGGTTTGAGGACACGCAATTTATCCTTAAATCGGCAAAGCGTGGACATTACCCATTCTCAATCGGTTGGTGGATGGAGAGAATTACTTTCAGGCTCAGGTGTTGGGCAAGCTTCTGTTGCAGGGTCTGGCGTTTTCCTCAATGATGATACAGCTCACACAATTAGAGATTTGTTCTTTGGCGGTGAAATCATCAGTTGGCAAATTATAATTCCTGGATTTGGAATTATTGAAGGGCCGTTTCAAATTACTAATCTTGATTATGCTGGAGATTTTGATGGTGAAGCTACGGTCTCGATAGCGTTAGAATCTGCAGGAGCTTTAAGCTTTGAAGCCGAGGTGATATCATGATCAATTCAAAACGCGGAGAAAGCCAAATCTGTATTAATGGCGAAAATCATAAATTATGTTTAACGCTAGGGGCTTTGGCTCAATTGGAAGACACTCTCGGGCAAGGAGATTTATCAAAACTGCAAGAGCGGTTAAAAAATCCAAAAGTGAGTGATATTGTCTTGATCTTACACGCGCTGTTGGGTGGTGGAGGGTCAAGATTAACGCTGGAAGCACTCAAAGCGAGTGATGTTGATCTTGGTATGGTTGCAAAAGCGATTAGCGATAGTTTTACAATATTAAATCGAGAAGATCATTAAAATGAAGCGTATCCCATGGAAAATATGGTTGGCCATGGCCAATCAAATTTATCATCTTACTCCTGATCAATTTTGGAATTTAAGCGTTCTTGAGTGGCAATGGTTTATGGAAATAATCACAAGACATCATGATGATTTTATGCCGCGAAATATTTTTGAAAATTTAGTCAATAAGTATTCGGATAATTCAAATGGAAAATGAAGTAAACGTTACAGTCAATAGTGAAAACCTAACTCGTGGTTTTCGTGAGGCCAGTGCTGAAATTAATCGTATTGCGACCGATGAGATTATTCCTGCCGCAGCATTTATCGAAGATGCGTTTTCGGCGGCTGCGCGTTCAATTGCATCGGAGCTGGGAAGGGCTGCGCGCACAGGAGAGCTCTCATTAAAAAGCTTAAGCCGCGCAATCGCACGTGATCTGGGTCGAGTCGCTATTGACAGCCTTGTGCGTCAACCGATTCAAAATGCTCTGCAAGGTCTATTTTCTGCCCCCTTTGGCGGGGGACGCGCGAATGGAGGATTTGTTGCGCCAGGCGCTTCCTTCCTTGTCGGTGAACGTGGCCCTGAATTATTTACGCCATCACTATCGGGTCGCATTAGCGGTACTTCTGGCGTACCTGTGAATGTGAATATTACCCTACCGGGTGTTCGAAACCCGGATGGATTTCGTCAAACTCAAACGCAAATTGCCGCCATGGTAGCGCGATCTTTAGGGCGCGGCCAAAGAAACAGTTGATGAAGAGTGAAGAATTATTTGGGAAATTACTGATGCCATCCCCCAAAATTATAACGAAAAATCATTTAGCGTTACGAAAAATAGTTTTTTAACAACTAACAAGCGACATACAGAATATACGTGAGCACTAAAAGCTTAGAAAAATCCGTTGGTAGGCAGAGTGAGTAAGTTTTTCGGTTGAACTCGAGGTTGATAATCAAAATTTTGCATGAGGGGTCGTGTTGAAGAAAGATTGAGCCAATGTCATTTCATGACAGTTTGTTTCCACTAGATATTGCCTATAATTCTGAAGGCGGCCCACAGCGACGTACTGAAATCATTACACTGCAATCTGGATTTGAAGAGAGGAACAGCCCATGGGCCGGTTCGCGTCGCAGTTATAATGCGGGCTATGGTGTTAAGTCATTAAAAGATATTGAGACGGTTATAGCATTTTTTGAGGCCCGCCATGGTCGATTATACAGCTTTCGTTTTCGCGACCCTTTTGATCATAAATCATGTTCCATTGGACAAAAAATTTCTGGCATGGATCAGGTAATAGGGGTGGGGGATGGTCTGCAATTTAACTTTCAGTTGAAGAAAATCTATAGCGACGGCTATGGGACGTACGAACGTGAAATCCGCAAGCCAGAGTTATCTAGTCTTATTATTACGATCGATGAGGTTATTCAAAATCTGAAGACAGATTATGAAATCGATTCTCAAAGCGGGTTGATTCATTTTACTAATCCACCTGAACTAGGGGCTCGCATACAGGCGGGTTATATTTTTGATACAATTGTTCGTTTTGATACCGATCAATTGCAGATCTCTTTGAGTGATTTTCAAGCTGGGGATATCCCGAATATTCCCTTAATTGAGGTTTTGTCATAATGCTTGATATTTCTGAAAATCTACAAAACCACTTAACGAGCGGTGCTACAACATTATGTACTTGCTGGGAGATTGTTCGCCGTGATGGGGTGCGCCTAGGATTTACGGATCATGATCGCTCGTTGCGTTTTAATGATACTGACTTTGAACCAGAAAGCGGTGCAACGGGAAGCGTACGTGCCTATTCGGCGGATCTCTCTGTGGATAATAGCGAGATGATGGGGTTGCTAAATTCTGATATTTTACGAGATGAGGATTTAGCGGCGGGTCGATTCGATGAAGCTGAGGTTCATATTTACCGGGTGAATTGGCGTTCTGTGCAAGATCATATTCGGGTGAAAACGGGTATTGTTGGGGAGATCGTTCGGTTTAACAATGCTTTTCGTATGGAGATACGCGGTCTTTCTCATCTGCTTGATCAGACAAGGGGGCGTTTGTATCAGCGCCACTGTGATGCAAATGTTGGGGATGCGCGGTGCAGGGTGGATTTAACCCAAGCATCATATTTTGCGAGCGGTACTGTAATAGAAACCATTAACGAAGATCTGTTTCTCGCTTCTATCACGGGGAGTGATTTTGAAAATGATTGGTTCGCCCAAGGTCAGCTGCACTGGCAATCAGGTAAAAATCAAGGTGAGCAAAATTTTGTCAAAACAAATCTCAGTCGCAATTCTTCAATGCAAAATGATCAAGAGAATGACAGCGATGAGGAAAGCGCAATAGACAGATTTTATGAGTTTGCACTCTGGCAACCACCGGGTGTCGCAATCAAATCAGGCGATACATTTGATGTGTTTGCAGGTTGTGATCGTCGATCGGAGACTTGCATCAACAAATTTTCCAACATTATAAATTTTCGTGGATTTCATCTCATGCCCGGAAACGATTTTATCATCACTATTCCGTCTCGCGGTGAAACCAATGATGGGGGAAGGCGATGAAAAAAAATTTCTCTAATACGTCGCAAATTCCATCAATATCGAGGGATGAAATTGTTGATATCGCTCGTGAATGGATTGGTACGCCTTATGTGCACCAAATGAGTACGATGAATGCGGGAGCAGATTGTTTGGGGCTTGTGCGCGGTATCTGGCGCGCACTGTACCAATTTGAGCCCGAACTGCCGCCGGCCTATACACCGGATTGGAACGAAAAAAACTGGAATCAATCTACAGGAAAAGATGTTTTGTTCGAAGCAGCGCAACGTCACTTGGTTGAACGATCAGATGCTTCGATTGAACCGGGCGATATTTTAATATTCAGGGTACAACGTTTTGGTCCGACAAAGCATTGCGGTATTTATAGCGGTGATAATCGTTTTATACATGCATATTCAGGACGAAATGTGTGTGAAAATTGGTTAAATCGGTGGTGGTACTCTCGCATCGCTGCCGTATTTTGTTTTCCAGGAGTGATCTAGATGGCGCAAGTTGTTTTAACAGCGGCTTCGGCTGGTCTATCAAGTTTTGGTTCCGCAGTTGCGAGTACTGCGGCATCGACAATTGCAGGTTTTGCTGCAAGTAGTGTGAGCTCGCTTATTTTTGGGCCAACCCGTCGTCGCCGAGAAGGGCCGCGCCTTGATAGTTTTACGGTTCAAGCATCGACAGAAGGGGCGGCCATTTTGCGAACCTATGGCCGCACGCGACTTTCCGGACAAGTCATATGGGCGGCTAATTTTCGCGAAACTGTCAGCGAGGATGTGCAAGGGGGGAAAGGCGTACGCCCGTCTACCCAAACAACCACGGTGACCTATCTTTATTCAATTTCATTGGCAATTGGCTTGTGTGAGGGCGAGATTGCCCGGATTAGTCGGGTTTGGGCAGATGGCAAACCGTTTGATCTGTCTACAGTGAATGCAAGAATTTATAGAGGTACACAAGAGCAAACGCCGGATGCTGCAATTGAGGCTATTGAGGGCATGACCAATAGTCCCGCTTTTCGTGGTCTCGCTTATGTCGTGATTGAAGATTTACCTCTGGCGGAATTTGGCAACCGTATCCCGCAGTTTTCTTTCGAGGTCGAAAAACCTCTTATTGATGATACGAGGGATAGTCTGGAAACACTTGCTAGTGCGGTCACCATTATACCGTCTTCAGGTGAATTTGTTTATGGGACCACTCCCGTCACACGTTCAATTGGCCCAGGAATTCACGTTAACGAAAATGTACACCATAATATTGGAGGTACGGATTTTTCTGGATCGTTGGATGCTCTGGAATTTTCACTAACCAATGTTGATTATGCTGCATTGGTGGTTGCGTGGTTTGGAACAGATTTACGTCTTGGTGAGTGCGAATTATTGCCTGGCGTTGAAACCCGCGATAAAAGAAACCAGCCTTATGAATGGTCTGTTGGTTCAGTCGTACGAGATGACGCTTTTTTGATTTCAAAAACTGATGGGAGCCCGTCTTTTGGGGGAACACCGTCTGATGTTTCGGTTTTAGAAGCGATTGCGGATTTGGCCACACGTGGCATGAAAGTTATGTTTCATCCCTTCATTTTGATGGATATATCCCCTGACAATAGTTTGCCAGATCCTGATAATGAAACTAGCCTACAAAGCGGGTTTCCATGGCGTGGGCGGATCAGGCCCGGTGAGATTAATAAGTCAGAAGAAAGCAGCGCCGCCGTAGCGCATTTTTTTGGTGAAGCAAAAATCTCTGATTATTCGATTGTGAACAATGAGGTTGTTTATAGCGGGAGAGATGAAAATAGTTTTCGCCGCATGATTTTACATTATGCCCATCTTTGTAAGATTGCCAATCAGCAAAATCCCGGTAGCGTAGAGAGTTTTCTTTTAGGTTCTGAGTTGCGCGGGATTTCAACTGCTAGAGATGAAAACGGTTTCTATCCAGCGATTATGGCGTGGAAACAATTAGCCAGTGATGTGCGAATGATTTTAGGTCCAGATGTGGCGTTGTCCTATGGCGCGGACTGGAGTGAGTATTTTGGTCATCAACCCACTGACGCATCTGGGGATAGAATTTTTCACCTCGATCCTTTGTGGGCAGACGAAAATATTGATTTTATCGGTATTGATTATTATATGCCCATTGCTGATTGGCGCGTGGGTACGGATCACCTCGATGCAACGGCGTTTGCTGAAAATGGGCCCTATGCACTCTCTTATTTAATGAGTAATATAAAAGGAGGGGAGGGGTATGATTGGTTTTATGGGGATGAAGACGATCGTATCGCGCAAGCGCGTACGCCAATACGTGACGGGCAATATGGCGAAGATTGGGTCTTTCGGTATAAAGATTTATGGAATTGGTGGTCAAACCCCCATCATGATCGCCCAGGCGGGGTGCGCAGCGATGTGGCCACAGCGTGGATCCCGCAATCGAAACCGTTTCGATTTACAGAAATTGGATGCCCGGCGATTGATAACGGTGCTAATCAGCCTAATGTTTTTGTAGACCCCAAGTCATCTGAGTCGGCTTTTCCACATTTTTCAAATGGTACACGTGATGATCTGGCCCAGCGCCGTGTTTTGGAAGCACATGCTCTTTTTTGGCGACAGGAAGAAAATAATCCCATTTCGCCACTTTATGCGGGCCCTATGGTGGATCCTCTGCGCCAATACATCTATGCGTGGGATGCTCGTCCTTTTCCCGATTTTCCCGCGCGCCGAGAGGTATGGGGTGATACACAAAACTGGACTTTGGGTCATTGGTTAAACGGGCGGGTGGGCCGTGCGCCACTTGATCTATTGGTTAAGGCGCTTGGTGCGGAAGCGGGTTTTGAGGCAATTGATGCTAGGGGCTTACAAGGGATAATCACAGGATATGTACTTGATCGACCATTAAGTCCGCGTGAGTCGATCGATCCGCTTGCGGATATATTTCAATTTGATATTGTGGAAAGTGATGGTCGTTTAAGGTTTCAACCGCGTTTTGGTTTTTCTAGTTTTGGTCGGCAAGATATCGTTTTAACACCTGCCGATCTCGTGGAAAGGGGTAGTGATAGTACAGGCGCAGGCGATGACAGCTCTCCTTTTTCGATTACGACCAGTCAATCTCATGATTTGCCATCTGCCTATCGGTTGGGCTTTATTGATGAAGGCGCGGATTTAACCCCCGCTATCGCCACCGCTAGAGATCCCGGACTACGTTCGATACGTGAGGTGTTGTCTGAGGCGCCAATTGTATTGCCTATTGAAGAGGCTGAAGCACGGGCACGTGCTATTTTGGCGGACGCCTGGATCATGCGTGAGCGTATTGAGTTTAACCTTAGTCCTTCGATGGTCCAGTTGGAGGCGGGCGATAATATTACATTGCTTACGGATGATCTGGAAAGACGCTATCGCATTACATCGATCGAAGACGGCAATTCTCGTCAGATTGAAGCTGTTCGGCTTGCTCCTTCTGTGTATCAGGCACCTTCAGGTGCGACAATATTTGAGCGCAGCGCGCCAGCACCATTGGCGATTGGCCCACTTGATTGGTTGTTGCTTGATTTGCCAAATTTGGGCGTTGAAGATAATCCCGGTGCACCATATTTTGCTGCTTTTGCTGACCCTTGGCCGGGGGGCGCGGCTGTGTATCGTCATCTGGATGAAGCGATTGGCGAAGGGGCCGATCGCCTTACCGGAGTGTCTAATGTGGCGGCCATGATTGGTCGTCTCGAGAGACCTTTCAGCGCAAGGCCTTCAGCGCGCTGGATCGATCAAGAAATCCTGGTTTCTTTTCCCAGCGGGCATTTGCAAAGCCGGAATATGTTTGATGTTCTTGCGGGGGCTAACGTGATTGCGATTGAGAAAATAGATGAAACATCATTAACCGCCGGACAGAGTGATTTTGAAATAGCTCAATTTCAACATGCAGAATTAACTGGGCCAGGTTTATGGGTATTGTCTGGTTTGTTGCGCGGTCAGGCAGGGAGTGAAGCGCAAGCCAATATAATTGCTGATGCGGGGCAGCGGGTCGTGGTCTTAAGTCCTCAGCGTAGTTCCGGTGTCTCGCAAATTGATCTTTCTATTGATGAAATCAATATTGCACAGCAATTTTGCGCCGGACCAGAGCCTCTTTTGCCATCAGCACCAGCGTTCACTTCTATTTCGTTTACCCCGCGTGGGCGAAACTTGATGCCGCTGGCCCCTGTGCATTTGCGTCGTGTTGTCGAGTATAACGAAGGTGCGCCGATACAAACGATCCACTGGATCAGGAGAACTCGATTTGAAGGTGATAATTGGGAGCTCGAAGAGGTCGCGTTAAATGAGACAGCCGAGAAATACCAAGTCAGAATAGTTTCAAACCAGCAGGTGATTCGTCAGCAAACCGTTCTTTCTCCTGTCTATATTTATACGGCGCAAATGCGTGAGCAAGATTTAATTCTCAGCCAAGGAGTGCCGTTAACGATAGATGTTGCGCAAATCTCTGAGCGGGTAGGCCCCGGCTTTCGGTCACAATCCTTGTCTCTTTTGTAAATTTGAGTGCGTAAACAACTCAGATTTCACAATGGCCCTGTTTTTTTATCAAATTCGCGGTAAAATTTGATGCTTTCATCAAAAAACCACTTTTTTCCCTAAGATTTTTAGAAAAATTTAGAATTAGTTCTGTTTTTTAAGATAAACACAGTTATTTGGAATTGGCACTCTTCAAGGGATGGCTGACGTTTAGCGTCACAAAAAAGGTTACGGTTTGGTTAAGAACCCCTATACAGTTTTGGGCATCTCTCTTTCAGCTAGCGATTCTGAGATTCGCAGTGCTTTTCGAGCATTAGCCAAGAAATATCATCCTGATAAAAATCAAAATAACCCCGCAGCAGAAGAGAAATTTAAAGAAATTTCCAGGGCTTTTGATATCCTGGGTGATCCGGATATGCGCAAGAAGTTTGACCGAGGGGATATTAATGCCGAGGGTAAACCTGCTGATCCTTTCGCGCGGCAATGGGGCGGCAAAGAAGGCGCGCAAGAGCGGGCCCGGCAACAGCAACGGTCAACACCGTTTGGCGCGCGCCGATCTAAAGTGGGAGCCAACGCTGGTGGTCCAGGGGTACACTCAGGCCCCGGTGCAAGCGGGCAAAGTGCGCCTTTTGATGAGTTGCAGGATATTTTTTCTGATCTCTTTGGGGGGGCAAAATCGAATCAACCAGCGCGCGGGCGTGATGTTAGATATTTACTCGATGTGGATTTTCTCGACGCTTTGCAAGGGGCCACCAAACGGGTGACCATGCCCGATGGCCGTGTTCTTGATTTGGTCATCCCTGCAGGTCTCGATGAGGGCCATACATTGCGCCTTCGCGGGCAAGGGGAACCAGGTGAGGCTGGCGGTGCAGCTGGTGATGTCTATGTTGAAACCCGGATTGTGGAGCATGACGTATTCATTCGCGATGGTGCGGATATTCACGTGGATATTCCGATTTCATTGCATGAGGCCGTTCTTGGTGGAAAAATCACTGTTCCGACGATTGATGGCGATGTTGCTGTCTCTGTTCCTAAAGCGGCAAATACCGGCACGACATTGCGATTGCGCGGGCGCGGCATGAAGGGCGAGACAAAAGCCGAGAATGGTGATCAATACGTCAATTTGAAAATCGTACTTCCTGACACGATTGATACTGCCCTCACAGAATTTGTGGCCAATTGGAAAGTCGGGGAGGATTTTAATCCTCGGAAGAAGTTAACGTCCAAATAATAGACTTTGCGCGCAAAAGCGTGAGCATTTCGTGTCCGTTTTGTGTAGATTTTCTCGTAGCAGCCTTTCTTGACACCCGCTATCTTGCTTCTTAAGTGTCTCTCCAACGCACAGTTCTGAGTTGTAATAAATCGGAGCAGCACCAATTTTTTTTATGCATTTCCATTTGCACAAATCCCGAGACTGTTTATTATTTGGAAGTGCGCCAATGGTCATCATTTTATCGACGATAGGAATATTCAGTGAGCGGTACAACACAAAAAACCCAATTCCCAACTAACCATGGCGAGAAATTAGCAGCGGCATTGGAATTACCTGCAGGTAAGCCAAAGGCTTTTGCTTTGTTTGCACACTGTTTTTCTTGTTCAAAAGATATTAAAGCAGCGCGTGAAATCGCGAAAGCTTTACGCAATGAAGGTTTTGCAGTTTTACGGTTTGATTTTACGGGGCTTGGAGCGTCTGAGGGTGACTTTGCCAATACAAATTTCTCATCTAATGTTGATGATTTAGTCTCTGCTGCAGATTATCTGCGTAAAGAATTTCAAGCTCCAGAAATTTTGATTGGGCATTCTCTTGGCGGCGCTGCGTCGATTGTTGCGGCCTCGCGGGTACCAGAGGCTAAAGGCGTAGCGGTGATTGGAGCGCCAGCTGAGGCCGAACATGTGGTGGCGCATATTGGCGATGCTCGTGAGGTGATTGAGAAAAATGGTAAGGCGACTGTGCAATTAGCCGGGCGCCCCTTTACGATTAAAAAACAATTTCTTGATGATTTGGCCGATCAAAATGTTATTCAAGCGGCGGAAAATTTAAAGTGCCCTTTATTGGTACTACACGCGCCATTTGACAAGACTGTAGGTATTGAGAATGCATCTAAACTTTTTGTAGCCGCTAAACACCCGAAAAGTTTTATTAGTCTTGATGACGCCGATCATCTATTAAGTGAAAGCCGAGATGCAAAATACGCTGCAAATGTGATCGCAGCCTGGGCTGTTCGTTATTTAGAGGGCGCACATGCCGACATTGATCTTTCACGCCAGCCGGCAGAGAAAATTGTCGCCTCTAAATTAGAGGCCCCAAAAGGGGGGGCGGCCGGCGCGCTTATGTCCGGCTATACTTATGCTACGCAAGTTTCGATGGATGGGCATCAATATGTTATTGATGCGGGAAAAAGCGAGGGGGGTCATGATCTTGGGCCTAACCCTACCCGTGTGGTGGAGGCTGCATTAGCGGCATGCGGAACGATGACCATGAAGATGTATGCACAGCGCAAAAAGTGGCCCTTGGAAGGGGCAAAGGTAACTGTGGAGCGAGCGGCGGGTGAGGACGCGCATAGTGCGCGGATATTAGAAAAAACTTACCACTTTGAGGGTGACCTTGATGATAAACAAAAAAACCGCCTGATAGAAATTGCCGATAAATGCCCAGTGCATAAAATGCTTACCGGCGAAGTGGTGATTCGAAAAAAACAAACATAGATCAAAACCCGCATTACTTCTGTACGGATTTTAATGTTTGTGTTCGTTGATATGATCGTTGTTTTTCTTTTCAGCTAAAAATCAAGCTTCGCCGTATAATCCCTCGATCAAGATTGAGCGTGGGCCTTTTTCATCACAAACGGCATAGGTGCGATTTTCATGACCATAAAAGGCAACGCCTGCATGCTCGCCAGCTTTATTGAGTACGTAAAAATTCACATTGAAAGCGGGTTTTCCGTCTTCCCGTAGTAAACGTTTTTCAGTTTGTTGATGAATACGTTTTAAAGCAGTTATCCCTGCATCTTTAGGGGATGCGCCACGTCGCATTTCTTCAACTATGAGAAAGGAAGCTAGATTATATAAATTCGCTTCGCCCCGTCCCGTCGATCCAGCAGCACCAATATCATTATCAAGATATAGACCAGCGCCCAATATCGGGCTGTCACCAATGCGGCCAGAAATTTTCCAAGCCAGGCCTGACGTAGTTGTTACGCCGCAAATATCTCCATTCGCATTCACACCGTTGCAATTGATGGTCCCGTAATAATGGTCTGGATCAATTTTTCCTTCTGCCACCATCTCTTGCCCAACTATATGGCCTAATTTAGCATAACGCTGCTTGGCTTCATAGGCTTCAGCCCGCTCATCGGGTTTTAGATAGTGGCGTGCGTCGGTGCGTTGTTTCCACTCTAACCATAGTCCACGTGATGTGTCAGTATTCAGATCATCTTCAATTTTGTACCCATATTACGAGCAAAAGTTTGCGCCCCCTTGCCAACGATGAGATGGTGATCTGTATAATCTGCAACTTTTTGAGCAACATTTGACGGTGTTCGAACCCCCTGAATAGCAGCGACGCCGCCAGCGCGCTTTTTGGGGCCATGCATACAGCACGAATCTAGCGTGACCACGCCGTCAGCGTCAGGCAGGCCGCCAAAGCCAACACTGGTATCTTTCGGGTCAAGTTCAACGATGTTAACGCCAGCAATAACAGCATCAAGAACATCCTCTCCTTTGGTCATACGGCGAAATGCTTCTGCGACACAAGTTCGTTTACCACCGTTTTTGTATACATTTCCGTTGCCCGAAGAAATCACGACCGGTTTTGTTTCTTTTGGACGGATAATCTGAGCGCTCGCAGGAGAAGTTTTGGCAATTCCGGCAGCCGTTGCTGTTGATAAAGCGGCAGCGCCTAATACGTCACGACGATTTAACAGGCAGCTGAAAAACTTCAGTTTTCATGGTTTGAATAGCAGGGCATA
>CAYZLR010000014.1:0-51084 GCA_964479275.1 uncultured Caulobacterales bacterium | reverse complement strand
AATCCGTATGATCTCAAGACGACTGGCTAAATATTAGTTTTGAATCGGACTCTAACAAAGTGAGTATTGAATGTTTCAAATCAGCGCTTGTTAATAGTCATTATAGTCTGAAACCCATGGGATATCTGATGGGCGGCATCGCACAAAAAAATAATGGACGACCTCGAACAAAATTCGAAAGACTTAAGCCAGTCCAATAGTTCGATTTTAAGAGAAATGTTGGAGGTAAGAGGCACAACCTCGAACCGGAATCTGGACGATGGGGTGGTAGGCGGCATCGCGCAAACAAAAATGGTGGAAGTGGACGAAATGACTTTGAAAGCTGACAACCAAAAGCGCTACCGCGCTTCGGGCGAAGCCCGCCCCATCGGAGGCATGAGCAAAGCGAATTGCCGCGAGATATGGAAAATGGTGGAGCTAAGCGGGGTCGAACCGCTGACCTCTTCGCTGCCAGCGAAGCGCTCTCCCAGCTGAGCTATAGCCCCACAATTTAGCAGGATCAATCTGGGGATTGATCCAAAGGGTTTTGCGGTCGCGACACTATCGAGTTGTCAGCAAAAGCGCAAGATGAAATCTCCCCATTAGAGGGGCGACTTTTCACCAATCAATGCTTTAGTCATCATCACTTGGAGGTTTGATAATATCGGACACGTCATCATCGTCGTCTTCATCAAGCAATGTACTATCATTTGCGGCTTGATCATCATCATCGGCAAGATCAACCCCAAGGCCTTCAATATCAGGAATATCTTCGCCATTATCGTCGCCGTCTTCATCATCAAGGTTTCCCTTACGATTACTTTCAGCTTCTTTGTTCTCATTGTCGGCTTCTTCAAGGGAGGTTTCTTGTTCTGGCGATTCAATTTCTCCCTCTTCCGACTTATCGCTTTCCTCCTCAGCACGCGTTTTACGAGGCTTTAGAAGGGCTTCAGGGACAAACTCGTGGTGACATTTTGGGCAATGGGCCGGTTCTTTGTGAAGATCGTAAAATCTTGCGCCGCATTCAGGGCAATCGCGCTTGGTTCCAAGTTCTGGTTTGGTCACGTCTTGACCTGCCTTTCCGAAAAATTCGTAAATTTCATTGGTTTTCCTCGATTGGAAATCAGACAGGTCTGTTGCCATGAGCGGCCTTTCCTGTCAATTGGTTGTGGAGAGGCATATTGAGAAAATGGTGATTCATGGTTGAGGCAGACGCATTGTCTCCTAAGGCAGATAAATTGGGTGATGAACCGGAATTAGGATCAGGTAATGCCTGCTGGGGATTGCCTATGGGGGCGGCGCTTACCGCTGATGGTGTTGAGATTACAAGCGCATCGTCTAAGCCATCCGGCCTGAAGGGTGAGACAGTATTGCCGGGGGATAAATCAATTTCCCACAGAGCGGTTTTAATGGGAGCCCTTGCCGAAGGTGTCACCCGTGTTGAAAACTTGCTGGAGGGCGAGGATGTTTTATGCTCTGCTGCTGCGATGCGCCATCTCGGGGCTGATATCGAGTGTGATATTGATAAGCAGGGGAAAAAGGTTTGGTCGGTAACGGGAATTTCAAATCAACCTCAAAATGCGGATCAGGGCAAAAGCGCCGCTATTGCGAATCTCTATTTTGGTAATGCAGGTACAGGCGTTCGTCTTGCTCTTGGATTGGTCGCTGGGCTAGGGCGCCAAGCCCGATTTGATGGTGATGGCAGTCTTCGGGGGCGTCCTATGGGGCGCATTCTGGCCCCCCTTAGACAAATGGGGGCCAAGGCTAAATCTGAAGAAAACGCGAATGCGGATGAGCGTTTGCCGATCGTGTTGGAAAAATCAGTCTCTTTGCAGGCTATCCGCTATCGTTTGCCCGTGCCGTCTGCACAGATAAAATCTGCCATCTTGCTGGCTGGTCTGGGCGCTAGTGGAACCACAATCATTGAGGAGCCGATTTGCTCGCGTGATCATACTGAAAACATGTTTCGCGGTTTTGGTATAGATATCGATATTGAGCCCTTTGAAACAGATGGCAAGCTCATTCGCGTAAAGGGCGGGCAAACGTTAACGGCCACGCATATTATTGTCCCTGGCGATCCTTCCTCGGCAGCTTTCCCAATGGCGGCAGCTTTGATTGTTCCCGGTAGCGATGTGACTTTGAAGAATGTTTTGATGAATCCCATGCGTATAGGCGTGATCACTACGTTTCAGGAAATGGGGGCAGATATAGAAATTTTAAGTAGCCGTCAGGAAGGGGGCGAACCTGTCGCTGATCTTCGTGTGCGTTATCGCCCATTAAAAGGCGTGACTGTTCCCGCTGCGCGAGCACCTGCAATGATTGATGAATATCCAATCCTTGCAATAGTTGCTGCTTTTGCAAAAGGCACGACCCGTATGAATGGGATTGGTGAAATGCGGATCAAGGAGAGTGATCGGATCGCGGCAACGCAGGCAGGTTTAGAAATTAATGGTGTTCGGGTTGATAGCGGCGATGATTGGCTGTTGGTAACTGGTAATGGAGCGGCGCCAAAGGGTGGTTCAATGGTTGCAACACATCACGATCATAGAATAGCCATGAGTTTTTTAGTCATGGCGCTTGGGGCACAAAATAAAATTGGCGTTGACGACATTTCTATGATTGCAACCAGTTTTCCAAATTTCCAAAATATGATGGAAAATCTGGGGGCTGAGTTTCAAGAGTAAAAAGATAATTTTGGTGAACGATATGACTGAAACAAAAGATAAATCTGATAAGGGTCCAAAACCATCATCATTTGATCAAAATGATGCCAATCCTTCGACAGATAGTGAAGATAAACCGCATTTGACAAAGCAACAACGTAAAGAAGAAAAATTGGCTCAAGCGCTTCGCGATAATCTAAGAAGACGAAAAGCCAATTCATAATTTTATTAAAGAGTGATGGAATACAAACCGAATGGATACATTAGCAATTATTGGCGGCAGAGAACTTTATGGCAAGATCGCAATCAGCGGCGCCAAAAATTCTGCACTCAAAGTCATGGCTGCGGCGCTTTTGACTGATGAGCCTTTGGTGCTGGACAATGTGCCAAATCTTGCTGACGTTAATATGCTACGCAAATTATTGGAGCAACACGGCGCTAATCAAACACGCGATGGTGCACGGCTGACCCTGCATGCAAAAACGATAATTTCAACCACTGCGCCCTATGATTTGGTGCGTAAGATGCGTGCAAGCTTCAATGTGTTGGGGCCATTGCTTGCCAGGGAGGGGGTTGCAAAGGTTTCTCTGCCTGGGGGGTGCGCTATTGGAGCACGCCCAGTTGATTTGCATCTCAAAGCTTTGGAAGCAATGGGAGCAAAGATCGAGTTGCAAGATGGTTATGTTATGGCTGAGGCTCGAGGTGGTTTGACTGGGGCAACAATCTCCTTTCCATTTGTTTCTGTCGGCGCAACAGAGCACGCTATGTTAGCTGCGACATTAGCAAAGGGAGACACTGCTTTGATTAATGCAGCCCGTGAACCTGAAATTGTCGATCTCGCCAACTGCCTAATGGCTATGGGAGCGAAAATAGAAGGGGCGGGAACCTCGACCATTCACATTAGTGGGGTTAGCCGTTTGACGGGAGCCACTCATAGAGTGCTGCCAGATCGAATTGAAACCGGGGCTTATGCGATGACGGTTGGGGTCACAGGCGGGGAGTTAACTCTAACCAATACAAAATTAGAACTTCTTGGAGCGGCCATTGGCGTGATGGAAGAAGCGGGACTTTCTTTAACGGCACATGCTGATGGCTTCACAGTAAAGCGTGTTGGGGATAAATGTCGCGCTGTCAATATAGTAACCGAGCCATATCCTGGTTTTCCGACGGATCTACAAGCTCAATTTATGGCAATGATGACGTTGGCTGAGGGAACCAGTACAATCAGTGAAAATATTTTTGAAAACCGTTTTATGCATGCTCCCGAGCTATCTCGTCTTGGCGCAAAAATATCTGTGGACGGTAAAGTGGCTACAGTCACAGGACAAGATAGTTTGAAAGGCGCGGAAGTTATGGCAACAGATTTGCGCGCTTCTATGTCGTTGGTTATGGCCGGTTTAGCTGCTCAAGGGCAAACTATCATCAATCGGGTATATCATCTTGATCGCGGGTTTGAGAGATTGGAGGAGAAATTGTCCAATTGCGGTGCACTGATTAAAAGGGTTTCATTGTCATAAATCAGCTCTAAAAAAGGGGTTCACAAATATTCAAAAAAATGTATTTTTGGTGTGACTGATGTGATTAGACATAAGGAGGGATTATTGCCACGATTTAGTAGGTAAAATAAATGTATGGGGATGATCTCAGCTTTCATTTATACCGGTAATGGAGAATAATGAATGCACTATATAAACTTCACCAAGATTTTTGGTCGTGTCCTAATGGCCAGTCCGACGTTTTTCACCTGTCAGTTGGTCATGGCATCAGATGATTGCCTGCGGCAAAATAGCACGCAACTAGAGCAGGAGAGCGTTGATCAAATTTTAAAAAAACTTGATCATGCCCCGATAAATCCGGACGCAGAAATTTTACTAACAAAATCTGACTTTTTAAAAGTGAAGATACCGGCTAACTCTAAATCATCAATTGTGCTGCCCATTGGCGCTTTGGATATACCGTCCGTGAAGGATAGTTTTTCACTGACTGCGAATGATCCGGGGACGTCAATTGCGATTGGCGGATATGATCCAGTCGCTTATTTCACCCAACAGCAAGCAACAAAGGGTTCTCCTGAATTTACAACGATCTACAAGGGGGTGACTTATCATTTTGCATCTGCAGAAAATCGAGAACTTTTTTTGAGTAGCGCAGATAAGTATGCGCCAGCTTATGGCGGATATTGCACAGAAACATTGGCCGCGGGTAAAATTACGCCGGGTGATCCTACAAACTGGACCATACACGGTAATAGGCTCTATCTTACAAAATCACAAAAATCGACAAAACAGTTTAGAGAAAACCGAGCAATCTCAGTTTTAAATGCCAATAAAAATTGGGAATTGGTCGAGGCCGCATTGAAACGGCCAGATCCGATATTCAGGCAAGATGTTCAATGATTGCCGCCAAACCATTTTTGCACCAACAAATATCTATGAAAGTGCAATCATGGGAGCGGATTCGGGTAAATCCTCACCAAAAGCTCGTTGATAAAATTCAGCAACAGTCGGGCGCTCTAATTCATCGCATTTATTTAGGAATGTGACCCTGAAAGCGTAGCCGATATCTTGAAAAATTTCTGCATTTTGTGCCCAGGTAATAACAGTTCTGGGGCTCATAACGGTTGAGATATCGCCATTCATGAACGCATTCCGGGTCATATCTGCAACGCGAACCATGGCATCAATTTTCTTCATGCCTGCATCCCCTTGATAGGACGGGCATTTGGCAGCAATAATTTCAACCTCTGCTGTATGCTCAAGGTAGTTTAATGTGGTGACCAGAGACCAACGGTCCATTTGTCCCTGATTGATTTGCTGCGTGCCGTGATAAAGCCCAGTTGTATCGCCAAGCCCGATAGTATTGGTTGTTGCAAATAATCTGAAATAGGGATGAGGCGTGATAACTTTATTCTGATCCAGTAAAGTGAGACGACCTTCAGCCTCGAGAATACGTTGAATAACAAACATCACATCGGGGCGTCCAGCATCATATTCATCGAATATGAGGGCTACGGGACGTTGAAACGCCCAGGGCAGAATGCCTTCTTTGAACGCGGTAATTTGCACACCATTTTCAACGATAATGGCATCGCGGCCAATCAAATCAATGCGGCTCACATGGCTATCGAGATTGATCCGGACAGAAGGCCATTTTAACCGAGCGGCAATTTGCTCAATATGGGTGGATTTTCCGGTTCCATGATATCCTTGAACCATAACTCGTCGATTGTGCGCAAAGCCAGCTAAAATTGAGAGTGTCGTCTGGGGGTCAAATCGATATGCTTCATCAATTGGCGGTGAATATTCGCTAGCCTCGGAAAAAGCTGGAATGTCCATATCGACATTAACCCCGAATGTTTCTTTTGCAGAAACTGTAATATCAGGGGCAGGGAGAGTGACATCATCGGTAGTAATGGACATGGAGTGTCAGGCTTTCAATTTTTTATCTATTGGATATGAATTATTTGGACGAACTAGAAACGTGCCCCAACCCTTTGCGAATGCAAGTCTTAAAAACGGACTTTTGGAGGGACAAGATTGGATAAAAGCGGTTAAAGTTTTTGTTCAGCAAATTTTTGCTTTCTTTAATATCTGGTGGGCTTTCACAACCGCTTGTAATTGTTCTTCGGCGCTTCGGTCCCCCTCATTGGAATCTGGGTGAAATTTGCGCAGGAGTTCAGCATAGCGTTTGCGAATCGCCGCTTCCGGGGCATTGATACTTAATCCCATCGTTTCGAAAGCGCCTTCTTGTAACTTTGTTAGACGTTTGCCGCCCCGATAGGCCCCTTTATTTTGCGTTGCTTTTTGCACCGCAGCTTCACCCAGCACACCAAAAGCATCAGCCATATCTGCAGGACCTTTTGTTTTTGAAGCTGCAGCAGCGCGTTCGTTTTTGGCCCAGCCCCAAGTTGGCCTGCCGCCATAAATATTTGACTCGCGGGCGCTCTTTGCCTCTTCCGCGCTCATACCTTCAAAGTAATTCCATTGCTTATTATGCTCGCGTGCATGGGTTGCGCACAACCAGATAAACTCACGCGGATCGCGAGGGGATTTTGCCGTACGGCAATCGCCGGGCTCCTTGCAATCTTCGGCTTCACAAACTTTATCAACGGGCCGCTTCCAGGCCGGTTCTTTTTTGGATTTCGCACTCGGTGGTTTTACGCGAATATCAAATCCGTGGCGGGGTTTATAATTTTTATCACTCATAGAACTATTATGACGCCTTTCATGTGACGATACAATATTGACATTGTCGCAGAAAAGAAGTCTTTCTGGCCGGATGCCCGAGATTCAAAACAACATTGAAAATATGGCTCAATATATTGAGCATAAATTAACAAATGAGCTGTCCCCAACTCACATTGAGGTCAAAGATGAGTCGCATCTCCACGCCGGTCATGCCGGTGCCAGGGAAGGTGGGCAATCTCATTTTCGAGTTTTTATCGTGAGCCATGCCTTTGACGGATTGTCGCGGGTCGCGCGTCAACGACTCGTCAATCAATTGCTAGCTGAAGAATTAAAACAGCAAATCCATGCACTCGCTTTAAAAACGATAACGCCGCAAGAACATGAGCCATCCCATTCATAAATGAAGACTGAAGGCGTATTATGGAAATCGAGATTGCACCAGTCACCTATGCATTAATAATGGCAAATGTCGTTGTCAGTGTCTGGGCGTTAGCTTTTGACAGGGATTTTATCAATCAGTTTGCGTTTGATATCGGGGCTATTGCCAGACGTAAACAACATTATCGGATTTTCACGTCGTCCTTTCTTCATGTCGATCCAATGCATTTACTGTTTAATATGATGACTTTGTTCTTCTTTGGACCGCAAGTGGAAGCAGTTCTTGGGAAAACAGGATTTCTTGTAGTTTATTTTGGAGCCGTTTTGGCAAGTGGCATTTTATCATTCTTTGTACAAAGACAAAACCTGAGTTACACCTCAATCGGTGCTTCTGATGCAACATCAGGAATTGTGTTCTCCTTCATTCTTATGGCTCCTTTTTCTGAGTTGTTTATATTTCCATTGCCGTTCCCAATTCCTGCATGGCTTTTCGGTATTTTGTTTATTGTGATTTCATCAATGCTGATGAACGCTGAAAACCGAAAAGTTGCTCATGAAGGACATCTGGGTGGTGCAGCCGGCGGGTTTCTTTTAACCGCCCTGATGTTGCCTGAGCTCATAACACGCTGGTTTGGCGCTTAAAGTGCCTCCCCTTCAACTTGAATCGCTGAGGTGCTTTACGTCTTTCTTTTTTCGCATTTATTGCTGTTCAAGCTGTTCCCACAGATATGCAAAATGTTTTAAATGTTTGTCCAAGAATTATAATTGGACCGGCGGAAAATCTGTTTTCCCGCTCTTCGGGTACTCATGCAGCAAATAGGCGCCAGCGAAACGATGAATCGATCTGCATCACGATATTGCTCTGAGTAGGATACAAAAAGCGAAACCGAAAAAACAGGGAAGGGAAATCCTGTTCCTTCGGTTCCGCCCGGCTGGGTATCAAATAGAGAAGGGCAATCCTATTTGATCTCTCTCCCCCCACGCCGGATACTGACTGTATCAGTGATCATCTTTGTTATTGTCATCATTGAATTCAAAAAAGGCCGTGATAGGGCGGGTTTATGAATTTGTGTTGGCAAGTTAAGGCGATGTCGTGGCAGCTTTTATGTCCTTTGTTTTAGATTTTTATATTTAATTCGCTTGCTGAATTATTGAGTGGACTTGGTAATCGGCTGCGTTTTTGAAAATAAATTTTCTTTGCGAGCGCGCGCATGGGTGCGGTGAATAGAACCGTGTTTAAAATTGTGTTGTGTGGAGCTATTGACCATGCTTTTTGCGTCCATTTTTTAAGTGTAAAATTAGGGTATTCCTGAGCCATAATGACACCGGGGTCAGCGCCGCCATCAAGGAGATAATTAGCAATCGCAAATCCGGCGCGTCGCCCATATTGAAATGCTAATCTTATTCCGCCAGCGGTGAGGGGGGAGACGAGTCCGGCGGCATCGCCGGTCAATAAAACACGATGCGTTGATAGGGGGTGGACAAGACCGCCGCACGGAATTGGGCCCGAGCGTCTGGCTTTTTCACGGCAATTCAAAATTCCCGGAAAATGGGGATGGATTTGACTTAAAAAGCGATTGTAGTCCGGTTTGCGCTCACGGCCCATCAAGTCGGGAGAGACTGCTAACCCAATCTGGGTCATATTCACTCCCGGAACCATCCAGCCAAGGTAGCCGGGCGCATAAGCATTGTTAATAAAACAATGTAATAAATCCGGATTGAGCGCTTTTAATGGTTCATATTCTGTCTCAAGCCCAATGAGAAAACGTTTGTTTTGGCCAAGATTAAAGCACTTTGCCACCCGTGACTTAGCGCCGTCAGCGCCCAAAAGATATCGAGTCGATAAACCCAAACCTTCAAGGTGGATGAGATCTCCATCATGGTGCGCTTTTTCAAAACGGGTCCCAAGTAATAGATCAGCGCCCGCGCGGCTAGCCTCTCTTGCTAGCCAACGCATGAGGGCCGGTGTGTCCGTGGCGACAAAATAATATCCAGGCGCATAAAGATCGCTAAACGTCATATTCGGTGCATAAAGGCGAACTCCTGGAATTTTGCGCGTTAACCTGGCAGGAATATCTGTTTCTTCTGTGGCCTCCTTGACCAATATCCCGGTTGTTCTAACCCGCGCGCCCGGTTCTTTCTTGGCGTCAATAATACCAACTTTTAGCCCACGATGAGCCGCCGTGCGTGCTGCAATTAATCCGGCAAAACTGGCACCTATGACGAGTAAGTCATAAATCTCAGAATTGGTTTTTGGGTTATTTGGGGAGGAGGTGTGGTGAGGCATTAGGCATTTCCTTTATAAAATTGGATTTTCCCTAACGCCAAAATATGGCCTGGCTCAGGCTGCGATCTGTTCAAAAACTGAAGAGATTAAGGCGATTTTTTTTCACGGGCGGTAGGAGAACAAATCAGTCATAAAACTGTCATTGAGTTTTTGTATGCCTTTTACTGCGTGTCTCTATCATAGAGCTATTCACAGGGGTTTTTTGTGACATTTGATATTTCTCTCTTTGCAGCATTGGGTTTCTTGTTTGCCGCTTATGCTGTGGTGGGAAATGATGCCCTCCAAACATTAGGAACTTTTATCAGTTCAAATAGCCGATTGCATTGGTTCTGGTTATTTCTGTTTGCTGCAATAATTCTGGTGGTAACATTCACTTATGGTTGGTTTATCGGGGAGGGCGACCCTTCTTATGGCCGATTGGCGAATACTAAAAAATATCCGGCCGTTGATATTCAATGGTATCATACCATTCCCCCCTTGATGTTATTATTGATAACTCGTTTTGGTGTTCCTGTATCAACATCTTTCATGGTGCTGACTGTATTTGCTTCTATTGGAGGATTATCCTCTATGTTGCAAAAATCGTTGATTGGATATGGTTTAGCTTTTACAGTAGGGTTACTCATATATCTTGTTCTTGCTCGAACACTTGAAAAATATTTTCTCAAAACTGAAAATCAACAATATCACCCCGGTTGGGTCATTGCCCAATGGGTGACTACAGGGTATTTATGGTCTGTTTGGTTGATACAAGATTTTGCAAATATCTTTGTTTTTCTGCCAAGGCAATTATCTGCTTTTGAGAGTTTCTCGGGCATGATTGTGATCGTGTTATTGCTCGCTTATACGTTCTATAATCGAGGCGGCCCTGTTCAACGCATTTTAAAAACAAAAACAGCTGTCACAGACATTCGATCAGCAACTTTGATCGATTTCACGTATGCGAGCTTATTATTTTATCTTAAGGAGCTCAGCAATATCCCGATGAGTACAACGTTTGTCTTTCTCGGTTTAATTGCCGGACGTGAATATGGTTTCACGTTAGCAATACGGGCAAAGCCGCTTTTCAAAACCATAGAAATTTCTCTATCCGATCTGGCTAAAGCCTATATCGGATTAATGTTATCAATCGATATGGCCGTTGGCTTACCCTTTCTGGCCAGAGGATTATCCGGTGAAGGGTTCCCCCTTCATCACTTGTTTCCATCCGTAAATTATACGGCCTTTGTGATTATTGCGAATTTGATTTTGATCCCGGTTTTGTTGTTCTTATCTCAAAAAACCAAACCCCGTATGATCGCTCTGGCTGGCATTTTTTCTATTGCGACTGTGGCATTCTTTTTAACGCCGCTTGGTTAAATCGCCTTTTGTTAGGGCTGACCTTTCCCAAAATAAAACAGTTTTTATGATGGCATTTTTCTTGCAGAAAAATAAGCGGATAATTGTGTCAAACCGCGACCGTTCCTTATGCAATATTCAAGCGGTCAACTTCTTGGGATGATTTTGGAGTATTTTGAAAACATAACCACTCTTCAGGTAGCCATTGCAGCTGTCTTTTTCCTCATCGGATTGTTTTTCTGGGGGGTAATTTGGGGTGGCCAACGTCGGCAAATTAGAGAGCTTGAAGATGAGTTAGAGCTGTGCCGAGTAAGGGCCGGTCATCAAGGTGTTAATGTTTATCGTGAACCTGAGATGAGTGTGCGCTCCGATGTCGAAGCTATTATAACGCCTGAAAAATCTGAACAGAATGTTGCGTCGTCTCAAGTTAGGATGGATAAACCAGATGAACCCTCCGATGTCGAACTCGGAGACGATGTAAGTCTTGCTAAAAATGGAGAGGCTTCTGATTGGCTCAAAATTCGTGCAAGTCAGATTGAAGAGAAATCAAAGGCATCAAATGCTTTAGGTATCAATCGTAAAGAGGTTATTGAGGAACTATCGATCGAGATTGAAGAGATGCGCAAAATACTCGATGGAAGCCCCATAGATGTTGATGTCTTAAAAGAATATCTTGATGTAACGGATAGCTCCGTGAATATTGCTAATGATCGTCTGGATCAAGTTTTAGAAGCCTTCCATAAACGGGCAAAAATCCGGGCGCAGAGGGGCGATTATGATGCTGAATAAAATCTCGATTACTGAATGAATACTGAAGGATCACCTCTTAAAATCCTTTTCATAGAGCATATAAACACTTATTCTGTTACATTGATCTCAACTTTATTGGTCAGAAATTAGGGGTTCTCCATGTATGAGCAATTGAGTATAGGCTTAATCCTTCTTGCCATTACAACGTTGGTTCATGGCAGTGCTATCGCGATTGCCGCTTTTGCGCTGCGTCCCTTCACTCAAAATATATTCGCTCCCTTGCGTTTTATTCGAGATATTTTAGCACTTGTCATTATAGCTCTTTGGTTGTTGGGAGCACATTTACTGGAAATCTGGATTTGGGGATACGCCTATGTAAGACTGGACATTCTCGCGGATCTTGAGACTGCTATTTACTTTTCCAGTGTATGTTATACGACGCTTGGGCTTGGCGGCATTGAAATTTCACAAGACTGGCACTTGCTACCGGGAATGAACGCTGCAAATGGATTTCTTCTTTTTGGCATGTCTGCCGCGTTCATGATGGATATTAAAAATAAAATGGGCTTAAATCGCTAGAGAGAACCCCGGTTTCCAGGGTTTGAAAATAATGTGTATAAAGCTTATATAATCTATATCAGATTTTACGAGAGAGTTGATCATGCAAACGCAAAACCCGATATTTGACCAAATTTCACAAGTGATGACCGAAGTGGCTGGAGCTGCTGACGGGGTGCGCCGTGAGGCTGAGACTGTTTTTCGCGGACAATTGCAGAAAATACTGGGCGATATGGAGCTGGTGACACGAGAAGAATTCGAGGTCGTTCAGGAAATGGCCTCATTGGCGCGCGAAGAAAATGAAGCCCTAAAAGCGCGCATTGAAGCGCTGGAAGCAAAACTCTAGTAAAATTTGAGATTCCAGTGAGGTATTGATCTCAAATTTTTTCAATATCTCTCCATAGCCATATCCCCCTCATTCGTATCATTTGGCTTCATTCATGATAATGAGATTGCGAGATGGAGAGGACGCGGCTAGACATGGCAGATGGAAAATTTGCATGAACAAAAATCGAAAAAATTCAACACACCTGTTGATCTTGTGGTTAAAAACGCCACGATTATCAGTTGCGACACTTATCAAACAATAATCGAAAATGGCACTTTGGCGGTTGATAAGGGGCTAATTGTATATATCGGCCCGCTTGAGGAAACGCTGGAATCGACAGCCTGTGAAGTCATTGACGCGCGTGGGCGAATTGTGATGCCAGGTCTGATCAACACCCATTGTCATGCTGGTGACAGTCTGTTCCGTGGATTGGTGGAAGGCTTACCATTAGAGCCATGGTTAGAAAAATTGTGGATTGTGGAAAGTGCCATCTTAACCCCAGAAACGATCGAATTGGGGGCACTATTGGGGCTTGGGGAGAATTTACTCAATGGCGTTACCACTGTTCTGGATATGTTTTGGGAGCCTGCGTCGGCCGTCATTGCTGCAAAAAAATTGGGGATGCGCATCGCTACAGGCGGCTTGTTTTTTGATCCACCCGGAATGGACGGTGCAACCGCTAATCAAAGAGAGGGATTAGCCCAAGATTTCTTTGATGCTCACAAAGATGAGGAAACTTTAATCCCGTGCGTTTGTGTGCACGGGGCATACACAGTTGGCCCACAAAGCCTGGCAACTGCTATAAAGGTTCAGCAAAAACATAATACATTAATCACTATTCACGCAGCAGAAACACAAGCAGAGCAAAAAACGATCTTTGATCAATACGGGCTATCTGTCATTCAGCATCTGTATAATTGCGATCTACTGTCCCCAAAGGCAATTCTCGCTCATTGTGTGCATCTCGACGATGCGGAAATCAAGATTTTGGCTCAGACCGGTGCGCATGTATCCCACAACCCGGCATCAAATTTAAAGTTGGGGTCCGGCATTGCGCGAATACCCGATTTACTCAAGGCGGGTGTATCAATTGCTCTTGGTACAGATGGAGCTGTGAGTGGAAATGATCTTGATATGTGGAAGGCGATCAGGTTAGCGGCAACACTTCATAATGGAAATACGCAAAATGCTCTTGCCATCGGAGCCCAAGAAGCGCTGGCAATGGCGACACTTGAGGGCGCCAAAGCGCTTGGTATTGAGGATCATGCGGGTTCACTGGAGCTTAACAAGCGTGCTGATTTTATCATCCTAAATCCGAACAAAATTCACGCAGTGCCAATCTTTGATCCTATAAACTATCTCAGCTATGCAGCCTCTAATGGTGACGTTGAAGACGTTTTTGTCGGTGGTCGTCAAGTTGTTAGGGGGCGAAAAATTATAGGAATTGATGTTCAAGACCTACTTGAAAAGGTTCACCACCTGACTCCCAATATTCGCAATACGCTCAGCCAGCAAACTTAATGGCTTTTTATATTCACTCTTAATCAACAGCGATAACAAATTATGCCTCAATTTGACTTAATGGACCGCCTATCAAGTGCTATTCAATCTCTGCCTCGTCAAGTATTGTCTCATGATCGTGGTGGTTATGTGGGCATAATTTTGGGTAGCGGTCTTGGCGATATCGCGCAAACGATGGAGATTGAAACGACAATTGATACCAGCACCATCGAAGGGCTAGTCAGTGCAACAGCGCCTAGTCATGCTGGACAAATTTTAATTGGTAGTTACGAAAAAACCCCAATGATTGCCTGTCAGGGCAGGGTCCATCTTTATGAAGGTCACTCGGCATTAGATGTGGCTATGCCAGTTTATTTAATGGGCGCATTGGGTGTTGAAACCTTGATCATTACCAATGCATCGGGTGGCTTAAACCCCGAGTTCGAACCCGGCCAAGTCGTGATGATTTCTGATCATATTAATCTGACGGGGCAGAATCCTCTTATCGGCGTTGATGCTCCAGAAATTGGCGCGAGATTTCCGGATATGTCTCGCGCATATGACCGTGAATTGAGAAAATTGATTTTATCAAAATACGACCTTGAAGAGGGTATCTATGTTGCGGTTTCAGGCCCATCATTGGAAACTTCAGCCGAGCGTCGATATTTTCGTCAAATGGGCGGGGACATGGTGGGAATGTCGACAGCAATAGAAGTGATCGCAGCTAATCATTGCGGAATGCGCGTGCTCGGACTATCCGTAGTCACCAATAAAGCAACAGGGGAAGCAGATCAACAACCTGATTCAATCGAAGAGGTTCTGGCCTACGCGGCTAAGGGCGGTGATACGATCAACAAACTGCTTAATGAATTACTGGTCGATTTATCGGGCGCGCGGTCTAAACAGAAGATAAGTAAGGAAGAATAAGATCGTTATGGCAAAATTATTTGATCCTTTGACACTACCTAATGGGACCATTCTTCCTAATCGTTTATGCAAAGCGGCCATGGAAGAAAACATGGCGGATTATGGTCAAGTTCCCAGTCAAAAGCTTTTTACGCTTTATGAAAAATGGGCTCAGAGCGGTGTTGGGCTAATTTTAACGGGAAATGTCATGATCGATCCTTCCGCAATGACCGGGCCTGGCGGTGTTGTTCTTGAACGAGGGACAGGCTTGGCGCTTTTTAAAAGCTGGGTCAGGCATGCAAAAATAAAAAGTAGTGATAAAGATCATTCGATCGTGCCACAGATCTGGATGCAGATTAGCCATCCCGGACGCCAGCTTTATAAAGCGATGGAAGAACAGGCGGTTTCTGCATCGGATATCAAGCTCAACATTCCAGGATTAGATAAGATGATGGCTCATCCGCGAGCACTGGAGAGTATAGAAATTGAAAACTTAATAGAGCGTTTTGCTATTACAGCGAGCCTTGCAGAAAGCGCAGGCTTTGATGGTGTGCAAATTCATGGGGCACACGGTTATCTCATTAGCCAGTTTTTGTCCCCTCTAACAAATCAGCGTAATGACCAATGGGGGGGATCTTTAGAAAATCGAGCGCGATTTTTGCTCGAAACGGTTCAAGCTGTGCGAAAAACTGTTTCCAATGAGTTTTGCGTATCAGTAAAACTCAATTCCGCTGATTTTCAAAAGGGAGGCTTTGATCTTGATAATGCCAAATGGGTTGTTGCTCAACTCAACATGCTCAATATTGATTTGGTTGAACTGTCAGGTGGCAGTTATGAAAGCCCGGCTATGCAGGGTGTGAATTTAGACAAGGTCGATGCCCCTCAAACGAGTAGCGAAATTAGAGAAGCTTATTTTGTTGAGTTCGCAAAAGATATCGTACCGATAGCAAAAATGCCCATCATGGTAACAGGGGGGATCACGAAACGTATTGTCGCGGAACGTGCGCTGAATGCAGACGCTAACGGATTTGGGGTTGATATGTTGGGGATCGCACGGGCCATGGCTTATGTTCCCGATCTGCCATCGCGGTGGCAAAACGATGAAGCGTTGGCTGTAAAGGTTCAGGAAGTGAGCTGGAAAAACAAGGGCTTGGCCAGTCTGGCCTCAATGGCAATGGCAAAAGCCCAGCTGGAGCGCGTGAGTTTGGGCAAGAAACCTAAAGCGAAGCTCTCCCCGATTGCGGCAATCATTTCTGATCAGTTGCGAACCAAAAAACGCGTTAAACGGTATCGAAGATGGCGCGACCAAGAAACTGTTTGAATGAACCAGATAAATTGAATGAATATCATGATTGAAATTTTAAAAAATCAAATTTTAAAAGTACCATTTTTAAGTCACTATGCTGACTTAATTGCAGTGAGCTTAAGTTGGATCGGCGTTATCATCGTTGCATTCATCGCTAATCAAATTACCCGTAAGCTTATTGCCGGGAATATGCGGCGATTGAGTTTAAAAACGAAGTCAAAAAACGATGATATTTTAGTCGCAAATGGTGTTTTTGAGCGACTTTCTCAACTGGTTCCAGCAATGATCATTCATCATTTTGCACCGATTATTTTTGCAAATTATCCTGATGTAGCACAATTTTTTATCACCCTCAGCTTAATTTATATGATCTTTATTGGTGTTTTGTTTTTAGATGCACTGATTAATGGGGGCCATCAAATATATCGCACTTACGAAGTTTCAAAACAGTTTCCAATTAAAAGCTTCACGCAAATTGCAAAACTGATTTTGTACGTCCTCGGCTTTATTTTTACGCTCTCCTTGCTGCTTGGCGAGTCTCCAATGACATTTTTTGCGGGACTGGGCGCATTGGCTGCTGTTTTTATGTTTGTCTTCAAAGATCCGATATTGGGTTTTGTCGCGGGAATTCAGCTGACCACCAATCGAATGCTCTCGGTTGGTGATTGGATTGAAATGCCTAAATATGGCGTTGATGGTGATATAATCGAAGTTGCATTGACAACGGTTAAGATTAGAAATTTTGATAAAACAATCACCACCATTCCAACATATTCATTGATTGCGGATAGTTTTAAAAATTGGCGGGGAATGCAGGAAACTGGAGCACGACGTATTAAGCGCTCCATCGCTATTGATATTTCTTCGATAAAATTTTGCGATGAAGATATGTTACAAAGGTTTGCAAAAATTCAGTATATTGCAGACTATATCCAAACAAAACGCGATGATGTTGCTAAATTTAATGCTGAGATCAATGCTGACGAAGACCTTGAGGTTAACGGGCGTCGTCTGACAAATGTCGGCACATTTCGCGCTTACATTGGAGCCTATTTGCGCAATCACCCAAAAATTAGTCAAGATCATACTTTCTTGGTGAGACAGTTGAAGCCAACGGAAAAAGGCTTGCCGATTGAAATCTATGTCTTTTGTAATGAAACGAACTGGATTCTTTATGAGGGCATCATGGCGGATATTTTTGATCATATTTTAGCTGCAGCAAAAGAATTTGATATGCGTATCTTTCAGCATCCCACGGGCAGTGATTTTGGTCGATTATAGTGGCGCCTGAAACCCGTAAGAATCAGCCTGAGAATACGCAAAATGTATTGCAAGCTGTTGCGTCAGATACGTGTAAAATAGCGCAGTGGTTCGCCTCGAACCCAAAATGGTACGAATTTAGCCATAAACCAGCCCAATGCCGGCCCTTGTGCGGCCTCTCTCCCGGTTTATCACGATCAGAGCCATACAAGGCTTATTGCCTAGGGGGCGAATATAGTAGATAAAATTAAGGCACTAAAGAATCAGGAAAAGACTATGGCAGTGATTACACTTGTTGATGATGATCAAAATATCCTTACTTCAGTTTCGATGGCATTAGAGGCAGAGGGGTATAAAGTTGACTCGTTTGAAGAAGGGGCTAGTGCGTTAGCGCATATCAAAGACACCCCGCCGGATTTGATTATTTCAGATATCAAAATGCCCGCCATGGATGGTATGGAGTTGCTGCGGCGTGTGCGCCAGGAATCGGAACTCCCCTTGATTTTTCTCACGTCCAAAGATGAGGAAATCGATGAAGTTCTCGGGTTTTCGATGGGGGCAGATGATTATGTGAAAAAGCCATTCTCGCAACGCTTACTTTTAGAACGGGTTAAGTCGGTACTACGCCGTGCCCAGGCAAGTGTTGAGCCGACGCCGGAAGAAGAAAAGAAGATCATGCGGCGAGGGGATTTAACGCTTGATCCAATGCGTCACGCTTGCAAGTGGAAAGATATGCCGGTGACATTAACGGTTACCGAGTTTCTAATTTTAGAAGCACTGGCACAGCGTCCTGGATTTGTTAAAACACGCGACAGTTTGATGGATGCGGCTTATGATGATCAGATCTATGTAGATGACCGTACAATTGATAGTCACATAAAACGGGTGCGTAAGAAGTTTCGAGTTGTCGATAAAGAATTTGACGCTATCGAAACGCTCTATGGCGTTGGATACAAATATAAAGATTGATGCAAAAGTACAATTTGAGATGCGGACGTTTATAGCATCGATTTAGAAGTCTATGAACAAGGCAGAACAACAACCTTTGGAAAAGAGCGTCCAAAACCTAGAAAAAGAAAGCTCAAAGGCCTCGGGAAGAGGGCGTGCTTTGGTACGTCGAAAATTTGGTGCAAACGAAAATTTGGGAAAGCTCGCCTTTTCCCGGCTGACCATTACCATTGTTCTTACAAACATGTTCAGCCTTCTTCTGCTATTGTATGGGTCTCTTAGCCTGACTCAATATCGTGACGGTCTGGTTCAATCCAAACTAGAAGGCGTGCGCGCACAAGCGCAGATAATCGCTGACATCATGGCGCAGGTTGCTATTGATAATGAAACTTGTGTTGTAAATGAAATTGACGGTTTATCCGTTCCAAATGCAACGCCTGCCGGGCAATCAACCATACAAAGCGTTAGGCAGCAAACTTCTGCATTCGAAATTGTTGAGCTCGCTGATATCCCAGATAAGACCTCAGAAAAACTAAAAACATCAACTATGTTGGAGCAATCGGAGCCGGAGAATGCCGGTAAAAATACGCTTGAAACGGTTCGAACTTTTAACAATTCAGTGCCAAGTTGCTCTCTGTCACTGGTTCCTGGCGATGTGAAGGAAGTTTTCAATCGTGTTTGGGACAGTTTTGAGGGCCGAGTACGTGTGTTCAACGCCCCAACGTTCTCTGAGCGTTTTGAAATCACCGATGCGTCGTCCCTGTTACTGGAAGACGTTGTATTGCGCGAGGATCGAATTCTAGAGACGCAGCTGCCTGATTTGGGGACATTGGATGGTACGAACTGGATAGGAAAAGCTGCAGACCAAATCGAGCGTGGTTTGTCGTATTTATTCTCAAGTTCCTATCGTACTTTTGCTGAAAAACGCACTATTGAAGAGGAATTAAATTTAGCATTGTCTGCATCCCCATTTGCCGAAGAGCCGGGGGCAGCACTTGTTCGAATCAATGAAAATGGTGAGTTGGTAGCGTCCGTTTCCGTTCCTGTTCGTAGAGTCCAGGCTATCTATGGAATTGTAACAGCGGAAATAGGCGGAATTGATGATCTCGTGCGTGAAGCGCGCTATGCGATTTTACCACTTTTCGGATTTGCCAGCGCTGCGGCTATTTTATCGTCTCTATTGCTAACGGCTATTATTGCCCAGCCCATCCGCCAATTGGCTGTCGCCGCGGATAAAGTGCGTGAGGGGATTGCTGCCGCAGGGCGTGCGCGGATCCCTGATTTTACCCGCCGCCGTGATGAGATCGGTGAGTTATCGAAATCATTAAAATCGATGACACAGACCATTTATGCTCGAATGGAGGCGATAGAAAGTTTCGCTGCGGATGTCTCCCATGAATTGAAAAACCCGCTAACCTCTATCCGGTCTGCGACTGAAACGCTTGATATTGCCAAAACTCCTGAAGCTAGAGAAAAACTAATGGGAGTTATCAAAAAGGATGTTGCGCGGATGGATCGTCTGATTACGGATATATCCAATGCGTCACGGTTGGACGCCGAGCTCTCTCGTGAAGCTCGAGAGGCAGTAGAATTACCGCGCCTGATACAAGACATTGTTCGCTTATATGACGATACAGCCAAAGAGAAAGATGCCCCGGTGACTTTTTCAATTAGATCAAAAGGTGATGGTTATGTCATGGGGAGCCCGTCTGCATTAGGGCAGGTGATTCGTAATCTTGTTGATAATGCGCGCTCTTTCAGCCCTGAGAATGGTGAGGTGAGGGTGAGCTTGAATTTCAACAGTGAGGATGCCCTTTATTCAATCATGGTTGAAGATGATGGCCCTGGAATTCCTCCTGACAATATCGAATCAATTTTCAAAAGGTTTTATACCCAACGTCCGAAAGGAGCCGCATTTGGGAATAATTCCGGTCTTGGCCTGGCCATTTCACGCCAAATTGTCATCGCCCATGGCGGCAGAATTTGGGCGCAAAATCGTGAAGATGAAAGTGGGGGCATCAAAGGTGCTCAATTTATTGTTGAACTCCCGGTTATTGTTTAACCTGAGGTAGAGATGAAAACACATGCCAAGGTTGATCATGGTTTGCATACCCCCCCGATTAGAGTGCAAGCCAGTGTTGTCGGGGTTTGTTTAGATCAAGATCAGCCACTCGTCGGTATTGCCTTGCAAGGCCCTTCCAACATCGGAAAATCCAGCCTAGCGCTAGCGTTAATTGAGACTTGCCCTTGGCAGCGTACGGCTCTTGTTAGTGATGATATGACCGATATTGTTATGTGTGATAGCGCGAATTCAGCTGTGATTGCCAACTCTGTGGAACCTATAAAGGGGCTTATTGAAATCAGAGGGTTTGGCCCTGCGAAAACTAAGTCTTGTGAATCAGTGAATATCGAGTTAGCGCTCAGCTTAACACAACAAACACAGACGAGAGTGTTAGATTTGCAATTCTGGCAGTTTGAGAATGCAATAGAGAGACAAACATCAGAAGGGGGAAAAGAAAAAATTGTGACTAATGTTGCGCATATACCTTACTGTGTGGAAAAATTGACTTGGTATGACCATGCGATAAGAACTCGCGCAATATTAAGATCGGTTTTCGCTGGACAAACTCCCTGAGCAAGGGTTTGTATAATATTGAAGAAACAATGATGGATTTGGCATGATCGGATTAGTCGTCGTCACGCATGGTCGTCTTGCAGATGAATTCTTATCGGCAATGGAGCATGTAGTTGGCCCCCAAAAACAAATAAAAGCTGTGTGTATCGGCCCTGATGATGATATGGAGCGCAGGCGAGAAGATATACTGGAAGCGGCAAAACAGGTGGATGCTGATGGAGGGGTGATTATCTTGACAGATATGTTTGGGGGGACACCTTCAAATCTTGCAATCTCGGTGATGGAAAAAGCTCGAGCAGAAGTTATTGCGGGTATCAATCTTCCGATGCTGATAAAACTGGCGTCTATACGCGCTGAAAAAGACCTTGAAGCTACGGTCAAAGCTGCCCATGAAGCGGGCCGAAAATATATCAATGTTGCATCATGGGTTCTTAGCGGTGAAAGTAATGAATAAAGGTATTACCTATGCTTGAGGATAATACTAAAAAACAATCTATAAGTCGTGATATTACTTTGAGAAATCAGCGTGGGCTTCATGCGCGAGCGTCTGCAAAATTTTGTACTGTTGTATCTGCATATCTTGCTAAAGTTATTGTCACTAAAGACGGGCATTCGGCAAATGGTTGTTCAATTATGGGGTTATTAACATTAGGGGCAGGTATGGGCTCCAGTATCAAAATTGAGATTGAAGGGGAGGAAGCGGAAAAAATCATGCAACTCTTAGTTGAACTCATTGAAAACCGCTTTGGTGAGGATGAATAAATAGCCAAATCACGCCCTCATAGATTGGGTTTTCATATTTTTGACTAGCCAGCCCATATTCTATTCTCTAAAATAAATGAATCTAGGAAAATCTAATTTCAGTATTGTGAGAGAGAGTGCGTACAACTACGGTCATCATGCCTGCATATAATGCAGAATCGAGCATCTCGCGCTCTATTGAGAGCGTGCAAGCGCAATCATATGATGATTGGAAAATGATAGTGGTTAACGATGGAAGTCACGACCAGACAGCGCAAATTGTTCGAAAATTTGTTGATAGTGATGATCGCATCATACTCCTTAATCAGAAAAACGCGGGTGTTGCTGCGGCTCGACATGCCGGCATTACAAAGTCAGATACGGAATTTATATCACTCCTTGATTCAGATGATTCTTGGGATAAAGACTATTTGAAGAACATGCTATCCGCGTTAACTCAAGACCAAAGTCTTTCTCTCGCTGTCTGCGATGCTTTTATTTGCGACCCGGACGGTTCAAACCCGAAATTATATTCTTCTTTATTTCCAATGGCTGCGCCAGTGACACTTGAGCGCGTTGCAATGCGTGAGTTTCATGTTTTTACTTCAGTTACGATGCGGCGATCTTGCTACCTCGACGTTGGCGGATACAATAAATCTTTGAAGAGGGCGGAAGATTTTGATCTTTGGCTGCGCGTTCTGGCGGCTGGCGCAAAAGCGACCTTTATCAATAAACCAATGGTCAATTATTGCTCTGATGATCGGTCACTATCTGCAGATAAAAGAAGTATGCAGAAAAATACTCTTGAGGTGTACGACAATTTTATTCGTTCGTACCCTGAAATGACCAATTTTTGTTTCGATAGTATGAGAGCGGTTCGATATAATTATGCTTTAATAAGTGCAAAGATTGCTCTTAAAGAAAAAAAATACGATGATTTTTTCTCCAAATCAAAAGATGTTTTCGAAAATGGTGAGAATTTTAAACTGCAATGCGCTGTTAATCTTGCAAAATTTTCCCCGACCCTGGCTCACACCTTGTTTACATGGCGTGAGAGTACATAAGGCGTGAGAGCTCAAATGGGCGTGTCAGTCCAATATTTGATTGCAAATTAATGATAGTATCGTTCTAGAGCGTAGAGCGATTCATAAACTTATTTTATACTGACATCCGCATATAGCTTAGCCTATGCCTTGTATCCAGGCTATATCATCATTCGCGACAATATTTAAACGTACAGAAAATTCCCCGAGCCGCACAAGCTCTTGTGCCACGCGAGGTATAGTTTTTGTTACGGCCCAAATACTCATCAGACTTAAATCAGATAGAGATTTTTACAAGCCCGGTATGATGTGACGATTTTGAAACTAAAGATACGACTTAGAAAAACACGAATAAGAACTTATAATGAATAATGGTAAGCTGTCGGGAATGTCTGTGTACTTTGCAAACCACAAAATGCTGGAACTTCTTCAAGGGGAAAATATATATCAGATTAAAATGCCTCCACCTTAAAATTGAATCGCTGAGGCGTTTTAAATTTTTCTTTTTTCGCATTTATTGCAGAGTTCAACCTGTTCCCACCGACACGCAAAATTCTTTAACTGCTCGATGCTTTCGTGTTTTGGGCCTTCATCAAAAACGATCTCGCAGCATCATAGCAATATTGTTTTCGGGTGAGAGGGCAACATACAGTTTTTCCAGAAGTGTGCTTGTACTCTTTAGTGCCTATCGGGAGATTCTATATTGACCGTATACAAACCTGATTTTTTGCGATTCGAGTATCCATCTAACAAATGTATCTTACGTTTCGGGTCTCAAATCAAAATCTTACGAGAAATTGACAGATCGAGCTTCAAAATCAACGGCTAAAGTGACATATAATCACGGCTCAAGTCCAATATTTTTGGTGGCCTCAACTGGTCGGCGCAACGCTTATTTCTAATCGGCTATTCACAAACCCCTTCTGGTATGCGTTCGAACCCATCATAATTGATCGGCGCTTGTAGTTTATTTCCTACAATCGAGATAGAGCTTTCAACAAACGGTGATGCTATATTCAGTGTTTTCCATATCTTACATAACCACTGCGTTTCATCATGTTTTCTTACTCTAACCGTGAACATCCAAACTGTAAGTGCTCGTTGGAATGGTGGATAGGTATTGCCATTCATCATCCAGATTGCTTTACCGGCTGGCCTGAATGCGGCTTCTTTTTCGTGGATATTCCTTGCGTCCTCAAGTAAATCGAACCCAGTCTCACGGTAAATTTCGTTTCTGATATATGCGACGCATATCAAAATTAATGCTCGTTCCTTCTCAGGTGTATTTTCAAGAGCAATGAGAAGCGAATTGCCCGAACCTCCATGCAAGAGGATTCGTTGCCATTGCCACCAACGTAAGAAAGCTTCTATCATTCGACTGAATCTATATGTTTGGTTTAAATGGTCAACATATTGATGAATGAAGCCGCTCTGCCGGTGTTTCAAACTCAAGCGTCTTTCGTGGCCTTGCATTCATCTGGCCAGCGACCTTATTAAGCTCTGCTTGAGAATGAGTGGAAATATCAGTCCCTTTCGGAAAATACTGGCGTAAAAGCCTGTTTGTATTCTCATTGGAACCGCGTTGCCAAGGACTTTGCGGGTCGCAAAAATAAACATCAACATCGGTTGCAATGGTGAACTTACGATGATCAGCAAGTTCCAACCCACGATCCCAAGTCAATGATTTCATAAGGTGGCTGGGTAGCTGCTTCGCTTGCTTTATTAGTGCGGGTACGACCGCATCAGTACTTTTGTTTTCGACCTTCACTAGTACCAAATACCGTGAATGTCGTTCGACAAGGGTGGCAATGTAACTGCCCCGAGTACCCGATATCAAATCACCTTCCCAATGGCCGGGTATGGCTCTATCTTCGACAGATGCAGGGCGTTCACTGATTGATATTGCGTCTTTTATCTCTCCACGTTTAGCACCCTTGCGCGTGGCATGCTTGGATCGTCGTATCGTGCGGCGCGAACGAAGATGTGCTGTCAGTTCCTTTTTCAGTACGCCACGTGTCTGAATAAATAGACTTTTGTAGATAGTTTCATGCGAAATGGTTTTATTGGTATCCATTGGGTGTTTGGGCTTTAACCAGCCAGAAATTTGTTCTGGTGACCAAAAGTCTTTTAGCTTCTTAACCACCTGTTGCCTTAAATTTGTATTCTTGGCGAGTTTACACGCCTTTGGTCTGCGTGTCTCAAGCATCATCCGTTCTTCGGCACTGGAAGCCCGGTATTTTTTTCGTCCACCGTTGCGATTAACCTCGCGGCTAACCGTTGATGGTGCGCGTCCGATCAAGACCGCAATCTGTCGGAATGATAGCCCTATCGCTAACCCACGCGAGATTTCCTCACGATCAGCCAATGTTAGAGCTAATTTTGATCGCTTGCGGGGTGGTGGTTTAATCCCGCCAGTGCGGGCTAAAACTCCATAAATCGCCCCGGATTCTCTCTCAAACATTCGTCCGATTGATTTCAGGGACTCGCCCCGGCGATAGCGTTCCCATAACTCTGTTATCTCTTCGGAAGTAAATATCCGCCTTGCGCGTCGACCGATTGAGGTCACCTTTCTTATCGGAACTATAATTTCTGCTGAAAAATAGTGTATTTTTAATTGTTCATCTTGACCGAGATTATGGATCAATGAAAAGTCCTATAAAAATCTAGGTGTAAATATGGCATTAAATAGCTTTAACGAGAAAGTTACGAAACGTCTCTCGACAGGGATATTAGCAATTAATGGTGCAATGCTTTTTACAAACCTTAACTTAATTGGATCTGCTACAGTAGCGGGTAAAATCGAATATGCTAAGGCGATTTCTGATCCTGTTGGTAAGCTAGTCTTAAGCTCGATTTTTTCGATTTTGGCTTTTATTTTTGCTGAAATTGCTGAAAGGCCTGACACTCCTGCAGAAGGGCATCCGCATTCAAAAAGAAATTACCTTGAGTCTGCATTTGCTTTGCTCTTCATTACTGGTATGATCCTGATTTTCATAGGCATTTTGGGAAGTGTTGACGCAAGTACGCGCGTTCCTTAGCTTCAGTTTTAAAATACACTTTCCGACGAGTACGAACATCATCTCAGTGACCGATAACGATTTTTATCGGACTTTTGGTAGAAGGCTAGAATTTACCGCCTAGAAATAGCTAACAAAGGCTCAAATAACCATTCCAATATTGTTCGTTTTTCAAGAATAATATCTGCTTTTAATGTCATGCCATCTTGAAGGGTAAATTCTTCACCGAATGCATTAACGGCCTGTTTCTCCAAATTTACGGTGAGTCTATATATCGGCTCTTGAATGCCAAGGCTGGCTGGACCGTCTTCAGGAGATAGAACGGTTTTTGAGACCCGTTCAACAATACCGTGAGCTGCACCAAATCTCTGATATGGAAATGCATCATATAAAAGCCGAACATTTTGTCCGGGCTTAATGAAGCCAGCAGCCCGGGTAGGTGCGTAAAGTTCTGCAACAAGCTCACTACCGAAGGGCAGGATCGCCATTTGCAATTGACCCGGCCTCAAAGCTTGCCCTTTCCGGACCTGTAATGCTGCTACTTTGCCGTCAAACGGTGCCCTGATAATAAATCGAGCTTGACGTTCAATTTCGGTGCGCCGTTGAGAAAGCCCAGCTAATCGTTCTCGCAGCTGAGACTTTGATGTCTCTAAATCGTCCGGTAGCCCCGTGATCCTATTATAGATAGCATCCAATTCCTGCATCATTGATAATTTTTGCTGAAATAAACGTTCGAGTTCTTGCTTTAGAATTAGCATACGTTCTTTGGCTGCAATTACTTCAGATTCTGAGGCAGCATCTTCCAATTTTAATGAAACGAGTTGCTGGACCTGTCTATCTGCCAAACCAAGGCGTTCCTCATGCACTGTAATTTGACTCTCAAGCTGAATGATCTGTGACTTTAAATGATCACGATTGTTGTTTAATTCTAATGTTTGACGGTCAAATTGCACGCTAATCAATGAAAGGCGATTTTTGATCTCCGTTTTTTCTTCCGTCATATGGGAGAGGATAGCCGTTGATGCGTCTCCGCCATCAGAAAGCGCCGTATCTCGTTTTAAAGACAGTAGTGGATCATATGGGGTCGTCACTATCTGGGGGACAAAAACAACGCATTATTCTGGCAAGAGCTCTTTATAGAGAACCGAACATGTTATTCTTCGATGAGGGAACCGCCAATCTTGATGCATCGAGTGAGGCCTTGATAAACACTAAGCTCAAGACTATGCCGGGAACCAAAATCATGATTGCCCATAGGGAGGCCGTCATCAAAATGGCGGACCGAGTGATGGTGCTGCAAGATGGGCTGATAAGGGAGGGAAGCCGTAATAAAAAAGACCAAAAAAAGCAACCTCCAAACAAAGGGATCAAATATTCATTTAGGTATATTGCATGATTTATATCAATTCTACTTGGTAAATTTACAATTTACCAATCTTTTTAAAATTTGTTTTAAATTTCTGTGTCAAATTTTCCTGTATTGCCGATCCATAGGGGATTGGAAACAACCAAGGAATAAAATTATGGCAATACGTGAGTTAAATCTGACTGAAATCAATGCTGTGAGCGGGGGCACCGACGAAATTGTTGTCTACGGCACGCGGAATGACGGTTACAGGCCCGACCATTTCGCTCAAAGAGATTTTGGCGGCGGAGGTGGTGGATTTGCCGCAAACTCAGGTTCTGCACAGTCTGGCGGAGGCGGGGGTAATAACGGTAATTCAAGCGAAACCACCGATATGCCAACTCAGGAACAAGTTGATGAAGTTAACCAGAATACATGTAGAGCACTTGCTGTAGGCGCCGCCATTGGCGGTTTGGTAGCAGGAGTTGGATCATTCGCAGGGTTTATACCACATCCTGCATTTCAATTAGGAGGTAGGGCTGCACAGGCAATTGGTAGTGTTACAGCCACAGGGTTTGGTGCTGGAATTGTAGCGGCAGGTTGTATATAATACGATAAATGCTTGAATGGAGATTCGATTTGGAAGATAAATTGAAAAAAGTAGATACAGCCATTGCATTGGTCTTGTTTCTAGCTACCGCTACTAACACGACTATATTTTTTATGTCTGACCAAAACAAGGCCCTTATAGGGGTTGCAGCGGCTTCGTGCGCGCTTGCTTTGATATTGTCATTAATAAAGATATCGTCGAAGTAAGTATCATAAATTCAAAACGGGTTATCCTGAATATTAAAAATATTCAGGATAACCCTAAATTACCCTTATGTCCGATAAACTGCAATATCGGACTATTGCATTATTGCGCAAATCAGGGCCTTATAGGCGGAAATTTATCTTTCCAACAAATGCATATCTTAACTGCCATGCATTCGTTCTATAGCTGAAGTTTTTCAATGCCTCACAAACCTCAATCAAAAACCGGGAAAAAGACATCGAATGCGAGCGGCAGCGTTAAAAATAATTCCCGGCTCGATGTAGACCCGGTATTAATCGCGCCAAGTGCAATTTTGGGCAGCCAATCTGAAATTGCTAATCCGCATCATTATGACAGCTTTTCAACATTGTATTTTTTTGATGATCCTGCGCATCCGCGCTTTGATCAAGACTTTGAAGCAATCTTGAAATTTCTGTTTGCCTATAATGGCAGCAGCGCGACCTTTAATGCTTATCGTCGTGAATTGGAGCGCTTTGTGCAATGGGCTTGGCGGATTGAGCAGCGTTCGGTTCTTATTATGACCCGTGATGATATTGAGGATTTTATTCGCTTTACCTTAGCGCCGCCGCCAGCGTGGATCGGGCTTAAAAATGTTGCCCGGTTCAAGAGCAAGGATGGCGAGATGCAGCCAAACCCTGCGTGGCGACCCTTTGTGATCTCAGTTTCAAAAAATGATGCGCGCAATGGCATAACGCCCGATATTGCGCATTATAATCCATCTCAAGCGTCTGTGCGTTCAACTTTTGCGGTTTTATCTTCATTTTATGATTATCTCACGGAAGAGAAATTGATCGAGTTTAATCCGGTTGCCTTAATCCGCCAAAAGAGCAAATTCATCCGTAAGGATCATAATCAGGCTGTTGTTCGCCGCATTACGAACTTGCAATGGGATTATGTCATCGAGACAGCGCAAATAATGGCCGATGATGATCCTGATCAATATGAGCGCTCATTATTCATTATGAATTGTCTCTTTGCCATGTATCTGCGCATTTCCGAACTGGTGGCAGATGAGCGCTCTAACCCGGTGATGGGCGATTTTCGTAAAGATCATGATCAAAATTGGTGGTTTCATGTGACGGGTAAGGGGAATAAAGATCGCACAATTGTTGTCTCTAACGAAATGCTGATTGCGTTAAAACGCTATCGTTTATCCATGGGGATGAGCCCCCTTCCCGCGATAAGTGAAGCGACACCACTTATTCGCAAAACCAAAGGCATTGGCCCGATCTCGAGTACCCGCCATATTCGCCGAATTGTGCAAGAATGTTTTGATGCTGCGTTTGCGCGGATGAAAAAGGATGGATTAGAAGAAGATGCCCATGATTTACGCGCCGCAACGGTTCACTGGTTGCGCCATACGGGCATATCGGAAGATGTTAAAATAAGACCCCGTGAACATGTGCGCGATGATGCAGGACATGCAACGATGGCAACAACGGATCGATATATAGAAAGCGATCGTCGCGAGCGCCATCAATCGGGGAAGAAAAAACCTGTAAAAGATTTATAATTTCTATACTGAATTTTGTGCAAAACGAATATAAAGATCGCGCAAACGTAATGTTAGTGCGCCTGGTTTGCCATCATTAATTTGTTTCTCATCAATTTTCACAAGCGGCATAACAAAGGTGGACGCACTGGTTATAAAGGCCTCTTTTGCCGCTTTCGCTTCTTCAACGCTGAAGGCGCGCTCGATAATCTCGATATTTTCTTCTTTTGCTAATTGTAAGACTGCCTTGCGGGTGATGCCATGAAGGATTTCATTGCTTAAATGGCGCGTGATAATCGCCCCGTCATCACGCACGATAAAAGCGTTATTCGAGCTTCCTTCGGTAACAAGACCATCTTCCACCATCCAGGCATCATCAGCGCCTTGATCGGCGGCTGATTGTTTGGCCATAGATTGTGCCAATAGCCCGACTGTTTTTAAATCACGCCGTTTCCAACGAATATCTTCAATCGTAATAACGTGAATGCCCGTTTTTACTTTTGGCGCATGAATAAGGTTTTTTTCTTGCGTGAATAAAACCACCGAAGGTTTGGGGTTTTCAGGGAAATTAAAATCACGATCAGCTGGGCCACGACTGATTTGAAGATAGACAATACCTTCCTGGAGATTGTTTTTTTCAATTAGTTCATTCTGAATAATTTCAATTTGCGCAAGGGGTAGCGGGCATTCAATTTTTAATCCGTTTAGAGATCGTTGTAGGCGATTTAAATGAGCCGCATTATCGACAAGTTGACCATCAAGCACGGTGGAAACTTCATAGACGCCATCAGCAAACAAAAACCCACGATCAAAAATTGAAATTTTTGCCTCTTGTGCCTCGACATAGTTACCATTGACATAGACTATGGACGGATGAATGGGCATCACTGTTTATCCTTTATTGATGGCGCGCTATAACCTGTTGCACCGCCTCAGTCAGCTTATCTCGAGGAACCGAAAATTGCGCCGGTTGCCCCTCACGCCATTCAGCATTATCTTTAATCTCACTCGATAATTGTGCTCCTAAAATCAAATCTTTCAAGGTGATCTCATTTCGTTCCAATTCATTACTACCTTGGATAATCGTGATGCTAGCTCCGCGTTTATCGGCATATTTCATTTGTGCCTTCATGCTGGAACCACCCAAATAAACTTCCGCCCGGACACCGCTTGAGCGTAATTCTTTTGCCATTAATTGATAGTCCCCCATGCGGTCTTCATCGAGAGCAAGAATAATGACAGGACCATAACTGCGCGATTGCAAGTGGTCACCAAGGGCTAGAGCCGCGAGCAATCTGGAAACCCCTACGGAAATGCCAACTGCGGGCACTTCAACTCCCTTAAACCTTTTGACCAAATCATCATAACGACCGCCAGATGCAATCGATCCAATTTGTACGGGTCTCCCTTTTGTATCTTTTAACTGGGATAATAATTCCGCCTCAAATACAGGACCTGTATAATATTCCAGGCCGCGAATAACCGAAAGATCAATTTTGACATGATCATCTTTCATGCCGAGAGTTTTGAGTTGATCACTCATTGCGCTTAACGAAATAATGCCCTTTTCTCCGGCCTGAGAATTACCAATCAGGTTTGATAAATTGTCACATGTCGCGGCATTGCTGTCTTGCGATGCGGCCATAAAACTCAAAACTTTTTCAATTTGCGAGTCTTGTAACTTTGCCCCTTCAGTATAAGCGCCAGATCCATCTTTTCGCCCTTCTCCCAATAAATCAGCAACACCAGTGGCGCCAAGCCGGTCCAGTTTATCCATTGCCCTTAGGACGCCAAGTTTTTGTTCCTGATCTCCGTCTTCACGAATGCCAATGGCTTCCAAAAGCCCTGTTAAGACATTGCGATCATTGATACGAATTTGAAAGTCATGCTCACGAATACCGGCGGCAATAATCGCTTCTGATAGCATTACACAGCATTCTACATCAGCATGGGGCGCAGGGGCGCCAACGCTATCCGCGTCGCATTGGGTAAATTGACGAAAGCGACCCGGCCCCGGTTTTTCATTACGCCAGACAGAGCCCATCGCATAGCGCCTAAAAGGTTTTGGCAGCGCGTCATAATTTTGTGCGACAAACCGGGCCAGCGGTGCGGTTAAATCATAGCGCAAGCTCATCCATTGCTCATCATCATCGGTAAGAGAGAAAACCCCCTGATTGGGACGATCTACGTCAGGCAAAAATTTGCCCAAAGATTCCGTATATTCAAAAGCAGATGTCTCGAGGGCTTCAAATCCATAAGCCTCGTAAACTTTGGAAATTCTCGCCAACATTTCTCGCTCGGCCAGAACATCCTGGCCCAAACGATCTCCAAATCCGCGTGGAGTTTTGGCTTTTGGTTTATAAGTCTTTTGTTTTTTGGACATAAATAGATTCTACAGTCAGATTATTAGGAATTATTATTCCAGAAAAACTACCTTTTGAATAAGGACAGGATCAATTGGGGCATTGGGTAATGTTTGTCCTGAGGGGGTAATGGTTTCTCCGGTCTCAACGTTTGATATGGCATCGACAATGTTCATACCGGATATGACCCGGCCAAAAACAGTATACCCCGGAGCATCAGGGTTACGGGCACCATGGTTTAGAAACTCATTATCTTCAAGATTAATATACCATTGCGCTGTGGCGCTATTGGGGTCTCGAGTTCTCGCCATAGCCAGAGTGCCACGATCATTTTTTAAGCCATTATCGCCTTCATAGGGAACGGGGGCTTTAGTTCTGCGTTGCTCATAAAAATTTGAAAATCCACCACCCTGGATCATAAAACCTGGAATAATTCTATGAAAAACCGTACGGACATAATGACGGCTGGCAATATAATTTTTAAAATTCTCAACACTTAGTGGTGCTTGATCTTTATAGAGAACAACAGTGATATCCCCCATTGAGGTTTCTATACGTGCTTTTGGTAACTCAGCAATCGCAGGGTCTCCCGGATCAATATCCTTGCTCGGTGTGAGTTTGGTTTGAGCCTTGTTCGTGGCTACCGGGGCGGCCTTTTCAGGGGAAGAGGCGCCCGTTTCAGCAGAGTGATCACTGGTTTTGGCGTTATCCTGGTCATCACTGCCACAAGCATCAAGCACACATACAGCCATTATCAGCGTTGCTAATTTTAGAATGCTATTTATTTTCACTTTAAGCCTCCGGATTAAAAGGATCGAGAAGTTCAATATTTGATCGTGAACTATGCTGGTATAGAATAGGATTTGGTTTTAACCTTGATCGCTTCATCAGGCAAATCATAACAATGGTGTACTTGAAGCGTAAATTTTAAACAGATCGTCTTTAGCGAAATTGGTCATAATCAACTGGTTTTGTTCGGTCAATTTCATTCTCAACAGGTGGCATCGGGTATTTTAAGCCTGTCGCACAGTTGAATAGGATTGCATGGTCATTTTTATCGATTTGACCAGATTCTAGTGCTTGTTGCCACGCAGCAAAAGTCGCAGCTCCTTCCGGACAAAGAAGAAACCCTTCTTTTTGAGCCACTTCTTTTTGAGCGGCAGCAATCATGTCGTCTTCAACTGCAATTGCAAAGCCTTGAGACTCTCTCACCGCGCGTAAAATCAGAAAATCACCGACAGCGACTGGCACGCGAATTCCCGCGGCAAATGTATAGGCATTTTCCCATAATGGTGCGTGTTCTTCACCGTCTTCATAGGCTTTTACAATAGGCGCACATCCAGTCGACTGCACAGCAACCATGCGCGGGCGTTTGCGGCCAATCCAGCCCATTTGCTCCAACTCGTCAAAAGCTTTCCACATACCAATTAAGCCCGTTCCCCCGCCAGTAGGGTAAAAGATCACGTCGGGGAGCTGCCAGCCCAATTGCTCAGCAAGCTCAAGTCCCATAGTTTTCTTACCTTCTATCCGGTAAGGTTCTTTTAAGGTCGAGACATCAAACCAGCCGACAGAATCTTTCCCTTCACCAACAATCTTCCCGCAATCGTTGATCAAGCCATTAACGCGATATGTCTCGCCTCCTTGAAAAGCAATTTCTTCGACATTGATGGGAGGGGTATCATCGGGACAAAAAACGCTTGAGCGCAAACCCGCCCGGCTAGCATACGCTGCCATTGCTGCACCAGCATTCCCATTCGTTGGAATCGCCAAATGCTCAAGGCCCAACTCTTTTGCCATAGAAACAGCCAGCGCAAGCCCCCTCGCCTTGAAAGATCCAGTAGGCAAGCGGCCCTCATCTTTTACCGTTAAGCGTCCCGTTGCCCCATTTTCTTGTGCTATACGCGGTAAATCAATTAGCGGTGTAACCACCTCTCCAAGGCTAATGCGATTGTTTTTGTTCCCAACGGGTAGCATCTCGTGATACCGCCAAAACCCGGCTTGCCGTTGCGCAATGAGGGATTTATCCGCAATATTGGCTATCGCCTCTAAATCATAACGAACCAGCAGCGGGCGCCCTTCCTCAGATAGTCCATGTACCTGACCGGCTTTATAGGTTTTACCTGAGATTGAACATTCAAGATGGGTTACAAAAGGAGAGGTCATCGCAAAACTTTCTGCGTTTGGTACAATAAGGAGGAGTTTTACATTCCTCTTGCACACACTTTCCCCTTAGTCAAAGCGATTGCGGTGACAATTTACCGACTGCCGTTATTCTATCTTGAATGTGAGACCAGCTTTGTCTTCCAGACGTTTAATGAGGGTCGACCCCATTGCTGACGCAGGGGTATGAACGCCCCCTACCCTGTCTGCGCTCTCTTTCGTGAGGCAGATCGCACTCTCTGCAATCATCTTTGAGGTCGAGCCATAGCCAGGATCTTTATCTCCATAAACCGAAGTTTTTAATACAACCTGTTCTTCATGTTCACCGACAAAAAGAATATCATAAAAGCCTGTTTCACGTTCTTCCTTGGTTGGCCCTTCACCGGGTTTAATATCAGAGCTCATCCCACCTGTAGGATCACTGGCAACAGCTTTTGCCATTTCCTCGCCCTTCTCACCAGGGCCTGTAATCATCATCTCATCATACGTAAAATTTTCTCCGTATGGATGACCGAGCAAATAGTTTGAACGATGCAGATTTTTAACATTGATTGCAGCCATGATGAACGGCGCAACCCACATATCGATTGCGCTATCATGCATTGGTTTTGTGCCGCTAGGCTGTTTGGGTCCGGTGAAACCCTGTGTCAACGCGAATGGATTTTTCAAAACATTCAGTAAATCCGGATCTTTAAATGCAGCTGCCATGGTGGCTTTCATGCTCGCGGCTGTGCCGCCAGAAAAGGTCCCTTTCATCTGGCGAACACGCCCTTTAACCCGCTGAAGGGAATGACCGAGGGTCTTTTTGGCATGCTCTTGTAAATAGAAAACGCCAAGATCAAAGGGAATGGAGTCAAAACCGCAGGAAAACACAATCCGCGCGCCAGATGTTTTTGCCGCGCTATCATATTTTTCTATCATTTCATGCATCCATCCCGGTTCGCCGCATAAATCAACATAATCTGTGCCCGCGCTTACACAAGCCGCAAGTAATTTTTCACCGTAAAGCTGATAAGGACCAACAGTTGTAATAATGACTTTGCCTTTATTCACCATGGCTTCTAAGGACGCAGGATCATCTGCATCCGCAACGATAAACGGTGTATCAGAGGGAAGTCCTACCTCATCCCGCGCGCTCGAAAGTTTTTCTTCACTTCGTCCCGCCATGGCCCAGCTTATTTCTGCGCTATTGCCATATTGTTTGTTGAGATACTCTGCAACCAATCGGCCTGTGTAACCGGTTGCACCATAGACGATCAGGTCAAATTCTTTATTTCTCATAAAACAGGGCTCCAAAAAATTGGTTATATAAGCTTTGATCGAGTATGCCCGCAATTGAGATGACAAACAATTCACAAAGACAGTTAGTAAGACTTCTCGATGCTATGATAGTTTGACATCGTGGAACGCTCTTCTATCGTTCAAACACATCAAGATGGAGCAAACAACGATGCATGTAATAAAAACGCCCGACCATTGCTTTGAAAACCTCGATGGGTATGATTTAGCCCCTCACTATTTTGAAGTGGAAGCCGAAGATAAAAGCAAATTGCGAGTGCATTATGTTGATGAGGGCCCGCGTGACGGTGAAATCATCTTATGTATGCATGGCCAACCTTCATGGTCCTTTCTCTATCGTAAAATGATCCCGATACTAACCGCATCAGGATATCGCGTTTTAGCGCCTGATTTAATTGGTTTTGGGCGCTCTGATAAACCTACTCACGTCGACAGTTATACTTACCGCAATCATGTTGACTGGATGAACCAATGGTTGGCGGGTCTGGACATCCAGGGGGCTAATCTAGTTTGCCAAGATTGGGGTGGATTAATTGGTCTGCGGATGGTTGCAAACTATCCTGACAGGTTTGCGCGATTGGTTATTGCAAACACCGGATTACCAGATTCAAAAGCAGTCTCAAAAGAACTCTCTGAAATGATGGGAAAAATGTATGAGCAAATCCCAATTCCGGATGCGCAAATGGTTCGAGAACAATTTCAAGAGGGTTCACAATTAGCTTTCTTATACTGGGTTAAATACGCCCAATGTTCACCAGAATTCTCGGTCCGTGATGTTTTTCAACTCCTTTCTAATATTAAAGGAGAAAGTGTGCTTGATGGATATGCCGCACCATTTCCAGATGATCGTTATATCGCCGGAGCCAGAGCGTTCCCGACATTGGTGCCTTTGATGCCTCACCACGAAAATGATCGAGAGGATAATGATCAGGCGTGGGAAGTGCTGAAAAAATTTGATCGCCCTGTCCTGACGGCTTTTAGCGATCGCGATCCCGTCACAAAGGGTGGAGAAACTCCATTTCAAAAACGCATACCAGGGGCTAAAAATGTCGCCCATGTCACAATTGAGAACGGCGGGCATTTTCTGCAAGAGGATCAACCGGAGGCTCTCTCAAATGCCATCATCAATTTTATAAATAATCATTAATTAATACGAATAGGGTCACTTATTATGGACGTCAAAAATCATATTGGCCCGGCCAATAAAAAGCAGTTGTTAGAGATGCAAGAAGCTGGCCCTGAAGGACCAATCTTCATGGTCAACCTGCTCAAATTTAAAGAAAAGGCCCAATATGAAGATGAGCGTCCAACGGATCTATCAGGGCGCGAAGCCTATGAAATATATGGCCGCGCAGTTGCAAAATTAATCCAAGACTATGGGGGGACAGTATTGTTTGCTGCTGACGTGACATTCCTCTCTCTTGGTGAAGTCGAGGATTTATGGGATGAAATTGCTATCGCGAAATATCCGGACAGAAATGCCTTATGGCAAATGTCGACCTCTAAAGAATGGCGCGAGATTGCTGTACACAGAACGGCAGGCTTGGCGGGCCAATTAAACATTGAGACAGCCGGATCATTAGGGTGGATAGGGACAGCCGGATCATTAGGGTGGATAGGGACAGATGAATAGGGATGTTGATTCTCAAACCAGTTGGCTTTTTGCGTCTATCTCGCAAGTGCAAAATTATGACTTGCGAAATCGACTAAGGCGGCGTAGCTAAACTTCTAATGTTTTAGACCTATCATTAAGGATACCAAACCCAATGAGTACTTCAAAATCTACTCCGTTAAATGCTGTAATCACGGGTTCAACCAGTGGCATTGGTCTCGGGATTGCTGAAGCTTTTGCAAAGGATAGCATGAATGTCATGATGAATGGGTTTGGTGACGCGGAAGAAATTGAACAAAACCGTGCTCATCTCGAAAAAACCTACAATACCAAAGTCCTTTATAACGGCGCTGACATGACTAAGCCCGAGCAAATAAAGGGATTGATTGAGGAGGCAACGAGTGCGTTTGGTCAAGTGGACGTGCTCGTTAATAATGCGGGCATACAATTTGTAAGCCACATAGAAGATTTCCCTGAGGGAAAATGGGACGCCATTATGGCCATTAATCTATCTTCTTCGTTTCATACCACGAAAGCTGTTTTTGCCGGGATGAAACAACGAGGGTTTGGCCGAATTATCAATGTTGCTTCCGCCCACGGATTAGTTGCATCGCCTTTCAAAAGTGCCTATGTGGCCGCAAAACATGGTATGGTTGGATTAACCAAAACTCTTGCCTTAGAGGGGGCCGAGTATGGTGTCACCGCCAATGCCATTTGTCCGGGATATGTCAAAACACCGTTAGTGGAAAAGCAAATTCCCGATACAGCGAAAGCGCGCGGCATGACTGAAGAAGACGTCATTCAAAAAGTGATACTAGAAGCCCAACCCACAAAGAAGTTTGTCGAACTAGCTGAAGTTGGAGCATTGGCTGTGTTTTTATGCTCTAGTGGTGCTGATAACATTACTGGCGCCGCATTACAAATTGACGGGGGCTGGGTTGCCAAATAATGGCAAAAAGTAAAACCACAAATACCCCTCAAAAAAAGATCAACCTTGCCTTGCAAGGCGGCGGTGCCCACGGGGCCATTACGTGGGGCGTACTTGATCGACTGCTAGAAGATGAACGCCTCGAGATTGACTCCATATCAGGAACCAGTGCAGGTGCTTTAAACGGTGTAGCATTGGCCTATGGTTTACATCTTGATGGGGCCGCCGGCGCACGCGATAAATTGAATGAATTATGGGGTGAGATTGCCAAAACGGGCAATCTTTTCAGTCCTGTAAAAAGAAATCCATTTGAATCTGTCATTGGGGATTTTAATCTTGATCATTCTTTGACATTTCAAATGTTTGACAGCATGACGCGAACTTTTTCGCCTTATCAGCTCAATCCGTTTAATTTTAACCCGCTGCGTGATGTCCTAGAAAAGTGTATTGATTTTTATCAACTCAGATCGTGCACAAACGTCAATCTGTATCTCAATGCGACAAACGTGCGTACGGGGAAGGTTAAAGTTTTCAAAACTGGCGAAGTCAGTGTTGATGTTGTTGGGGCTTCCACTTGCCTCCCCTTCTTATTTCAAGCTGTGGAAATCAAAGGAGAGCATTATTGGGATGGTGGATATATGGGAAATCCAGTAATTTTTCCATTTATTTATCAAGCGAAATCAGCAGATATTGTTGTTGTACACGTTAACCCTATTGAACGTGATGAAGTCCCACAAAATGCTCCCGATATCATGAATCGCATTAATGAAATCAGCTTTAACTCTTCTTTATTAAGAGAATTTCGCGCCATTTCTTTTGTGCAAAAATTGATTGATGATGGCTGGGTCAAAGACGAATATCAGGAGAAATTACGCAACATCCGTATGCACTCAATTCGTAGTGACCAGGCTTTAGTGGATTTATCAGTATCGAGTAAATTTAATGTTGAATGGGAGTTTTTAAAAAATCTCAAATATCGAGGACGTGAAATTGCCCATGTATGGTTGGACGAGAATTTTGCATATATTGGTAGTCAGTCTTCAGTGAATCTTCGTGAGATTTTTGATAGTGAAGATGAGATATAAAAACAAAAAGCCTACATTTTGATGCTGGCTTTTTTAAGCATGTTGCGTCCAAGTTGGAACCGTTTGTATTACAATAAATGAAAAAAACTTAAAGCACCTCAATGATTCAATTAGGAATGGAGATGCTTTAATGATTTTACAACGGAGGATTCTAACTCTCAGATTTTTTGTCTCCATCATGATAGGAAGACGGCGTTTCTCCTTTATCATATCGATCTGCAAATTCAGTGCGCCCGCCATCTCTTAATATTTTGGCTTGAGATATCCAGTTTTCACGCGTGATACGTCCAGGAAATTGAAGCTTATGATCAATCCATGTCACATGATCATCAGTCCATTCAGCAATTTGTTTATAATAATAAACCCCGGTGCTATGGAGAAGCTTTTCAATGCCTGGACCGATTCCCTTAACCTTTTTCAAGTCATCTGCGGGGCCATCTGTTGGAGCACTATAAAGCTGGGGAGCAACACCTTCTGGCTTGGGAGTGGCTACAGGGTTCGCGGTTTGGGCAGCTGGTGCAACAGAATTTTGGACAGCCGTATCTGTTTTTGCAGTTTGAAGCGACAATTCCTCACGACAACGCCAGATCCACCACCCTAAAAAAAGCCCGAGTAAGAAGGCTCCGAGAAGGATGAGCCACATATGTGCTGTTAGCCAAAACATATTGATCTACCTTTTTTCTATTGTTCAATTTTAAATTCTATACGCCGATTACGCGCCTTACCTGCTGACGTCGTATTATCAGCGATAGGCTTTTCTTCGCCGTAACCACGAGAAGTTAACTGTGTTACATCAACGCCGCTCCCAATCAGGTAATCGACAACCGCTTTGGCTCGGCGCTCGCTGAGGGCCTGATTACTGCTGGCACTACCATCACTATCAGTATGTCCACTAATAGAAATTTTAAAATTACTGCAGCTTTTTGCGGCGATCGATAATTGATCAAGTAACTCATAACTACTTTCAGCGATCGTTGCTCTTGCAGTTTGAAAGTTAATTGTTGTTTTGCGCATTGCTTCGTCAAATAGAGCCTGACACTTATCCGCTTCTTCAATGATGGGCGGTGCAATGACTTTAATATCTGTCGAGCCTTCAAAACTTGCTCCAAGGCTTGTCATAACAAGGTTTGCATTACGAACCATGTTTTCTGAGTCCGTTGTCCCCGTAATCTTAAATGCTAAATCAGTAGACTGCGCATGCCCCATTTTAAGACCTGCCAAGATCGTTAAACTTGACTTTACAGCTTCTCTCCACTCATCGGAATTTCCCGGAACACCGTCTGCCACAACCATCGTGTTGATAACACGTTGTGAAAACAAACTTCTCGCGTGATCAACAATGTTCGTTGCTGTTTCAGGATCGGGTACGTAACCACTCAATACGACGGGATCGCTTTGCGCATCCATTTGGGCATGCCAAGTATATGGTGATTGCAACTTTCTTGGCTCAGGTGCGTCTATTGTCGGCTCCCCTCGAAAACCCAGTGGCATTTCGCGTAGGGTACTCTCTGCCAGATTGGCAATCTCCAGACTTGCCGCTTTGCCAACAACAGTGAAAACATTATCATCGCCGGTCACTCGGCCCGATTGTAATTTTGCCAATGTGTCAAGACTTCGCCTCGCTGCATTTGCCCATTCCCCTTCAGGAACGCCTCTGGCTACGGTCATCCGATCAATCACGCCCTCAGGAAATTGTCCGCGGGCGTGCGTGAGAATAATTTGCCTCGCGGACTCATCAGGGACCATCCCCGAAATGACAAGTGCATCATGGGTTTTATCCGCTACCCATATGAAAGGTGTGTCAGGTTCAGGTGGCAAAGGAACGATTTCCAGCCCTTTTGAGTCAACAACGGTTACGCCACCCGCAATTAATCCGCCTGACCAGCGCGCTGACTTCACCGTCTTGACAATCTGATTACGTTGTTCTTTTGATCTGGCAATTCCATTGATTATGGCCTTTTGACCATCCATCTCTATGGAAAATTGATCTGAATGAGTTGCTTCACTCAGATCACCTTGTGTCAGCAAATTGGTATGAGCGGACTCGAGCAATTTTTCTTCAACCTGACGCGCAGAACCCGGAATCCAGCCAGAATAAAGTGCAATAAAGCCGTATATTAAAAACAGGATCATCGCAATAATCAGCTTCGTTGTGTTGCTCATGCCTTTTTGTCTCTCACTTGTATTTTTATATGCTCTTTTATGTTTTTATTTTTTGTCTTCAGACCCATTATAATTTTCAAAAAACGGGAACGCTGCTCACAGGCCATTTGGGGTATTAATCACTCGAATAAAAAATTTTCGTCTACACCTTTGCTCCTGCGCCTTTTCCCTATGTTTTAGCCCTACGCCAACGTGAATTTAGTAATAACAATCGTCATGTGTCGGATAATCTTAACATGGACAGTTTAAAAGTAAACACTCTTCTGGTGTACACGAACTTTATTAACCCAATTTTACAAAATGCAAACGGACACATTCTGTAATTTGGGTTCGGAAGGGTTGCTCGTTATACAATTTTCGTGCTGGTCATTTTTCACCTTGTAAGGAGTTGATTTATATATATAATTAAGAATACATGAGAGTGAACACAAAAATCCTTAGCATTTTATTTGCATGCGCAATATTGCAAAATTGCGCTAGTGTACCGACGCACCCTCCCCTCTATACCGCACAAAAATTTTTCCTTTGTAACGGTATAAACGTATCAAATGCACCGGCAACCGATCAAAAAAGACAGGTGAAAGGTTTTCAAGCCATAAAGCGTATTAAAGGGTTATCGCTATTAACGGTGCCGGTAAACGGTTGTTTAACTTCAGGTTTTGGAACACGCACTCGCACAACCAAAGGAAAAAGAGCTCACAAAGGAATTGATATTTCAACCAAAGGCAGTGCTCCTATCTCAGCAGGGGGAGATGGGATTGTTGCATTTATGGGCAAACGTGGCAGTTATGGCCGTTTGATTGAGATTACACATAAAAATGGGATAAAAACCAGATATGCCCACCTTTCAGATTTTGCGCCATCCTTAAAAGTTGGACAGTTTGTCAAAATTGGCCAACACATTGGTCAAACAGGAAAAACGGGAAATGCATCCGGTATCCATTTACATTACGAAATTATTGTAGACGATCAACACTACGATCCGCTCGATTTTAAAAAAAATAAAAACTTTCTCGACTATGAGATCAAGGGTTTGAGCCTTCACAAAAAGTCAGTGGACCATTGAAACTACTGTCGACACAAAGTTTTTCACTCCTATCTTTTAAACGTTGTTGTTTAGAAGCCTCTAAAAAGAAAAGTTTTTGCGGAAAATCGATAATAAAATTTTCTTCTCGTAAGAGACCCGCACTGATTAACATTGCAGGCTTTTCACCTCGGTTCATCGTTGTGAAAATCGGGAGATTTGCGATATCGATCGTCATTTCTGGCCAATACCGATCGCCGACAGAAATGACCGCGCCCCTAGCGCCTGCTGTAACCGGAATAGCATCAAAAATTCCCTCAAATTCATACTTACCTCGGAGAAATTTTTTGACATTGACGCCAAAAGACTCTGCGGCAGCCCAATTAATGATTGTTTGTTCCGCGCCCAGATCTAAGAGAGCCTCGACCGGTTTTCCTGAAACTTTTGCTTGGATGATTGGAATCCCCGTTCTCAAAATTCCTAAATCGTCAAATATAATCGGTACTGATGCATAACGTCTTTTGCTGGGTAAGTATCCACTTTTGGCAAATACAATTACCTGCTCTTCAATATCGACATAGAGTGCATAGCGGGCGAGGAAATCTAGCCCTAGAATACCTCCGGGTAAATCGCCTTCGGTAACAATAGGGTTTGGAAGCGAAAACGATTGCACATTCTGCATATCCAGTGACCCTATCCGAATCGACTTAATCGGGAGCACCGGCCGCCTTTGACTCAACACGGCCCCGTGGACAAAAAGTGTTTCTTCTTCGGTAAAAGTGAGTCCAAGCTCTTTGCGTAAATGTTCATAAACCAGCGAAAGAGACGCTCCCGTATCAATGATAAAAGGATAGGGTCCGCGATCATTAACGTTCACATCAATGATCATTCTATTGCGCTCATCAACCCGGTACGGCAAAATTTCCAATACATCATGCTCAGGGGCCCCATAAACCAAGTCGGGCTCAGATATGGTTTCACAGGCAACAATGGAACCGAGAGAAAACAAGCTGAGCACAACAAGAAAGGATTTTCTACCCCCCCTCCCCATACCTGAAAAACAGGATTTCAAGTTCGCACAGTTGAATATTTGTATCGCCAACAACTTAATAAGACCCTCTGGTTTAATAATGACCCTTGTTTAATGATGGAAAAACAGTCACATGCTAGGAATAAAATTTATCATACCCTAATTTCAGGGAAAATCACCTGAAAAGGCCATGCCGAGTGCGGGATACTCCCATGTCTCGAGAGAAAGCCCAAAAGGGCCACATTGCCGGATCTAGAAATACGAAGAAAGAGAATATGACTAATTTTGTCATTCCTAAGGTTTTGCCGGTCGAAATCATTGATGTCGATGATGATGGTAATCTATTATGTTGGCCCACAAAACTGCCCAAGTCTCTCATTAAAAATCTGGCGCATCATGATAATAATGAAACGGCAGGCAATGATCCAATACCGGTTTTGGGACTTGAAGCCGAACAAGCGGCACGATTTAGTCCTGCACCCGGTATTCGCGATCGGTTTTTGGTGAAGGCGCACCGGGTTGACGATCTTCATTATACCGTGACGATCATTCGCAAAATCGGGCGTGAGAGAGAGCGTATTCTAGCCTTATACAAAGAGCAAAATGGAGCCGGCTTTGCTCAGCCGGTTGACCGTGCTGAAAAACATGGCTTTTTCATCAAAAAGGCAGATCGCGCAAACGCTAAAAATGGCGATTTGGTTTGGATTGAAAAGGAAAAAAGAGACTTTGCGAGAAGGCGTTCATCATCGAAACAACAAAATGCTATCATTATTGATGTAGCAGGAAATATTGAAGCTCCTGGCGCTTATTCGTTAATTGCTCTTGCCAGTCATGATATACCCATCGATTTTCCATCCGATGTTGTCGACGAGGCTTTAAATGTAACCTTACCATCTATGGAGGGCCGGGTTGACCTGCGTGATATTGGTCTCCTCACAATTGACCCGGCCGATGCTAAGGATCACGATGATGCTGTGAGCGCTATACCAGACGAAACGCAAGATCAGGATGGCAATCTTGTAAATGCTGGTGGCTTTCGAGTTTGGGTGGCGATTGCTGATGTGAGTTGGTTTGTTCGCCCAGGCAGTGGTTTGGACCGCGAAGCTTTAGAACGTGGAAACTCCGTTTATTTGCCCGATCGCGTTGTGCCGATGTTGCCGGAGGAATTATCTAATAATTTATGCTCGCTGCGTGATCGCGAAGATCGCCCCTGTTTGGCTGTTGAGATGATATTGAACAAAGATGGTCAAATGATTGGCTATAAATTTGTACGCGCCATGATGCGCTCTGCAGCAAAACTATCATATGAGGCCGCACAAGACATCATTATGGGTGCGCAAGGACCGGATAAAACTGTAACTCAAACAGTTAATCATCTTTATGCTGCTTACCAATGTCGATTGAAGGAGAGAGAAAAACGCGCGCCACTTGATCTTGAGCTGGTGGAGCGAAAGATTATTCTTGGAAAAGATGGGCTGGTTGATCAGGTTATCCAACGGGAGCGTTTTGATGCTCATAAGCTGATCGAAGAGTTCATGATCCTTGCTAATGTCGCAGCCGCTGAAACTTTAGAGAAAGAAAAAACAGCTTTAATTTACCGGGTTCATGATGCGCCCGACTCAGAGAAATTACAAGCTGTGCGTAATTACTTGAAAACTTTAGATTACACTTTGATCAAAGGGAACTCTATTCGTCCTAATCATTTCAATCAAATTTTGAAAATAGCCGAAAAAAGAGACCAAAAAGAAATAGTTTCAGAAGTCGTCCTTCGCACGCAACGCCAAGCGGTTTACGACACCCAAAATCTCGGGCACTTTGGATTAAACTTAAATCGATACGCCCATTTTACCTCCCCTATTCGTCGTTATGCGGATTTAACAGTTCATCGAGCCTTAATAAAGGCTTGCAAGTTAGGAGACGGCGGACAAACAAACATTGAAGCTGAGCGTTTAACTGAAATTTCTGAAAACATAAGTACTCTTGAGCGCCGCGCTATGATGGCTGAGCGGCAAACCAATGATCGTTATTTATCTGATTATTTAAGCGATCAGGTCGGTGTGAAATTTGATGCCCGCATTCGCGGCGTCACTCGGTTTGGGATGTTTGTAATGCTTGATATAACGGGTGCGGATGGTTTTATTCCAATGCGTAGCTTATCCGGTCGTGGTTGGCAATTTGACGAGGCCATGAGCCGAGTCGTTGATCGCCATAATGGAGATTACTACTTTTTGGGCCAAAACGTTATTGTTCGTTTAAAAGAAGCAATGCCGATAGAGGGAGGGCTGGTTTTTGAAATCAACACAAAGCCAATCCATGATCCAGATTCTAAAAAATCTAAAACGAAACATTATAAGCTATCACAAACTAGTGATAAGACAGATCGCAGTAAGGGGGGGAAGGCAAAAATAAGCAAGACACATCAAGCAAAACTCAAGAAGCGAAAGAAATCAAGAAAACGCAAAGGAAAATAAGGTTTTTTTCAAGTGCAACTTGATGCTAATGGGCAAAGAGCTGTGATTGATCTTTAAAGGTTTTGAATTCGAGAGCATTGCCAGAAGGGTCTTTGACGAAAAAAGTCCCCTGTTCTCCATTTTCTCCAACAAACCGTATTTTTGGCTTGATGATAAAATCAACTTTTGCCTCTAATAATTTTTCTCCTAGGCGCTCCCAGTCCTTCCAGAGCAGCACGATTCCAAAATGACGAACCGGGATACTGTCTCCATCAACACTGCTGTGCTTACCGTTCATTAATTCATCTGGCGCTAAGTGTGTTACTAATTGATGGCCAAAAAAATCAAAATCAATCCATTGATCAGACTGCCTTCCCAATGAACAGCCGAGAGTACCGTGGTAAAAATCAAGCGCTTGGGCCAGATTATGAACAGGAATAGCAAGGTGGAAAGGTTGTAATGACATAAGATTTTCCGGCAAAATTAACGATTTCGAACCTAATTTCTGGACTAATGATATGTGTAAATCATCTTTACCAAATTGAAAATGTTCTTTACCAACGCGTTAAGCGAAATCCCTAGCCCCATATCAGATGACGAACAGCATGCCCGAACAATTTATAAAACTTGCAAATAATTTTTACGTTTCCCCTCAAATCACAGCTGAGGATGTTAACGTCGCAAAAAGGATGGGTGTTGAACTCATCATTTGCAATCGCCCCGATGGTGAAGAGCCAAATCAGCCACTCAAAGCTGACATCGCTAATGCAGCCCAAGATCTGGGGATAAAATTTGCATTTATCCCGATAGACGGTCGAGGCGTTACACGTCTTCATATAGAAGACTTCCAAAAAGCTACCAAAGGGAACGAGGGCCCTGTTCTGGCATATTGTAGAAGTGGGACACGTTCAACAATGCTTCGCGCATTCTCAAGAGCTGTGAACGGCGATATTATTGCCGAAATTATTGGTGAAGCGAGCGAGGCTGGCTACGATCTGTACACCATAGCCCCTAGCTTGGAGGCGGTTTTACCCGAACGACGAAAGAAACCTCGAAATTAGTAAGGTTCCCCTTTCAAAATTATCTGGCAAAGCCAGCAGATAGTTTAGGCGCGCGCGTGAATGTGAACCTCAGTGATTATGCTTTAGACTAAGTTCAGAATAGAGGTTGGCGCCAACTCATCATTTGAGAACGATTCAATTCTAACAAACCGATACCATTTGAAAGTATAACGAACCAAAAAGGAATCCAAAAAATGCAACCTATATCAAAGAATATCTCATTAATAACAATATTGTCTTCAAGCCTTCTTCTTGTCGCGTGTTCACAAGAGAGTTCTTCTGCACCAGAACAAAAATCAGAAGCTCATATATCGACGGCCGCCGATCACGCCCCTAAAGCTGAAACAACGCGAAAGGTTACAAGCGAGACACTGACGATTGCAAAAGGTGAATTTTCAGGAAGAAGTGATCATATTACCTCTGGAACTGTTAAAATCGTAAAATCTTCCTCCGGTTTCAAGTTGGTTCTTTCAGATGATTTTAGTTTAGATGGCGCCCCTGATCCGACTTTAGCATTTGGCAATGGAAATTATGTTGAAACCAGCAATTTCTCGGCTCTTAAACAAATTAAAGGCGAGCAAACCTATGATTTACCTGCAGAACTGGATCCAACAATATATTCTCAAGTTTATGTTTGGTGTAAGAAATTTAGCGTCCCTCTTGGGGTTGCCGAGTTGGAAATCGTAGAAGATATTAATGGTCTAGACGATACTTACGGTTCTTAAGATCACTGATAATCGCCAGACCGGTAGATTGTTGCGCTGAAATGACTTGTAAACATGGCTGAGATAGGCTCTTCAAGGTGAAAATATCTCGGCACATTATTGTCGTTTCAGCGTTTTAACATTCGCTCATCTGTAAAATTTTAAGTATTTCCTTAGCATGTCTTCGTTCTTCCCTATCATTTTTGCGCTTGCTTCTACCGCTCAGACAGCTGGCGGGCTAGAACTGACAGGTGAAGCAAATGATTTTGAGGACAAATCCCAAAGACTCGCCACAATTGATGCGGATGATGGTAGCGCTCTAAATGCTCAAAGTTTGGTTGAACCAAGCCAAACATGTGATGATAACGGTTGTGTCATCTCCTACCCTGCGGCGTTTTTCAATCGATATAACCCAATTAATGCCAATGATATGGCACTCAATGTTCCGGGCTTTACCATTGATGACGGAGATGGTTCGCGCGGGTTTGCCGGCGCAGCTGGTAATGTTTTGATTAATAGCAAGCGACCGGCCACAAAAAGTGACAGTGCTTCAGATATTTTATCACGGATTTCCACTTCTTCTGTGGAGCGGATTGATCTTATCAGAGGGCAAACAGGGGGCCTCGATCTACGCGGGCAAAGCGTTGCGATCAATGTCATTTTAAGAGCGGGCTCAGCAAATGCGCTGACCTGGGAAGCGGGCAATAGATACCGTGTGAATTCACCAGGAATTTTTCCGTTTGGCAAGGCCTCTTTCACGGATCAATCCGGGGATCTAACCTATACGATCGGCGCACAAATCCGCCGTGATATTCGTGCTTTTGGTGGCCCGGAATTATTGTTAGACGCTAATGATTCTATCTTGGAAATCAGAGAGGAAGAATTTCGCAGAACAGAATCTGTTGGTGCCTTAAATTTCAATGGTCAACTCACGCGCGGTATAAATATTTTTCGTCTCAATGGATCGATCGAATACTCTCAAAATGAGGGGTTGGAAATTTCAGAAAGATTTCCTCCCGCACAAACACCGGTTAACTTTGTGTTGCAATCGAATGGTAATGAAAATCTTGATCTTGAAGTTGGTGGAGAATTTGAGAGACCTTTGGGCGAAGATATCGGCGCAAAGTTAATCGCACTTTATCGACGCAATGATCGTGAAAATACAGGATCACTTGCAGACGGACCAAAGGTCAATGAAGTTTTAACAAGTGTTGTAACATTATCCGAAGCTTTGAATACAGAAGCAATCATTCGTACGGAAATTGACTATAGCGGTATCGATGGACACCTATTAGAATTTTCTGCTGAAGGGGCAATCAATACTCTATCTAGCGCTTTCTCGTTACAAGTCGATGAAGATGGCGCGCTTGTTCAGCAAGATGTTTTAGGGGCAATTACCGAAGTTCAGGAAGTGAGGGGCGACTTTTCAATCTCTGATTCCTTCAAGATTAATGACATCGCTATTGATGCGGTTGTGGCTGCAGAAATATCCACAATCGAGCAAACCGGCGGATTTGAGGCCAATCGTACTTTTTTCTTTTTGAAGCCAAGTCTAACGGCAACCTGGTTTTTGAGTGACAAGAAACAACTTAGATTACGAACTTTACGTGAAGTGGGGCAGCTGAATTTTAATGATTTTGTCAGTTCAACCGATTTAGGAGACGGGGAGCTTGCTCTTGGTAATCCTGATCTAGCCCCGCAAACCACGTGGGTTGTTGATGTGACCTATGAGCGTCGGTTCGGAGAAATTGGCGCGGCAAGTGTTACCGGGTTTTATAATTTTATTTCCGATGTTTCCGATGTTTTGCCTATTGGTAATGGGTTGGAAGTTCCTGGCAATATTGGTAGCGGAATTATTCGCGGTGTTTCAGCCGAAGCCACCCTCCCCTTTGACTGGCTGGGATTTGAAAATTCACGGTTTGATTTTAATGGTGTCTATAGGGACTCTCTCGTAACGGACCCGGTTACAGGGGAGACGCGCAAATTTTCAAACCTGCGGCCATGGCAACTGGAGTTTGCTTTTCGTCAAGACATCGTTGCCCAACGATGGGCTTGGGGGTGGGATTCGCGTATCCGGTCAGATACAATTGCGTTTAATCTTGATGAACTTGAAGTATTTATTCGCCGTCCCGATGTTGATGTTTTTATTGAAACAACCCGTTATGCCGGTATAAAAATCAACTTCACGATCGAAAATATTCTCAATGAAGGATTTGACCGTGATCGAACGGTTTTTGCTAGTGAACGTGATTTATCACCCGTTATATTTCGCGAAGTGCGAGAGAGAAATATTGGACGTAGGTTGTTATTAACATTTAGTGGAACATTTTAGTCTTCATTAATTCTTTTTGATCGTCTTCCCTAATCAGTGGCCAAAACATTTCGTGCTTCCATGATTTTGGGTCTATATTTTCAATACCGTACTCAGCCGGATAACGCCGCGCTAATTTTGCAGTACCAAAAACGACATCCCATAAAAACAATAGATTTGCATAATTACCTTTGTAATGGGTTATGCCATCTTCTTTATGCAACCCATGATGGGCAGAGTGCGCCGCAGGGGTTGTTATAATTCGCTCTAATAGCCAAAGAGGCTTGTGTAAAATCGGATATTTATACATCCAGGCATCCCATCGCAAAGGCGAGTGAGAAGAAAAATTTATCCCCATTTTGACGATAATATAAATCGCATAAACAGGACCAAGCCCAAGGTGAATAAGCACCGCAGAAGCCCAAACGCTTGGCATCAATAGAAAATAAAAAATATTATTCCGGTACGCGAGACGCACACTCAAATATTGGCATGAATGATGTGCACGATGTAAATTATAGAGCAACGGATACTCATGGCACGCACGGTGCCACCAATAATGAAGTCCCTCATCAATGAGTAGCAAAAGCAACAGCATTTGCCACCAGGAAAGATCACTCCATGTATTTTTTGAACCCGGTGCAACAAGTTCGGTCAGCAAAGGAGCCGCATAAAAAATAAACGGAATGGCGATAACCATAAAAAAGGCTGTACCAATCACCTCGATCCAAACATCATCCGAACGCACCCTACCCCTCGACCAAAAATTACGGGTTATAATTTCTAGTACGTGAAAGCTGATAAATAGGCCGATAATAATCGGTTTATAGTCAACCATTGAGTGATACCTGATTGATTTTTGACGAACATACCTTCGATTAAAAAAAGAATAATCGAGATAGTACATGGAGGGAAAGGTATAATGCAGTTCAATCAAGATTTAAAATTATGCACTATTGAAATGTAAGGCAAACTTGACTCTCATCATCGTCAAATGTTAAGTCTACCTAACATACGATTTTGTTTCAACGCTGGGCCACAAATGAAAAAACTGAGTTTCATAAGTTTTATCGCTATTGTTTTTCTGGCTTGTATCATGTCTTCAAAAGCTAGGGCCGATTGGAATAGCGACAGAATTTTTTCCTCTATGAGTGGCAAAGGAAATCCGGTCATAATCGTACCGGGGCTCACATCCTCGCCCGAGATTTTCAGGAATTCAATCGATCAATCTGCGAAAGAGCATAGCGTTCACTGGATTACTCTCGGTGGATTTGGCGGTAAGCCTGCACCCAAAAACATCACTGTTTTTACACAGCCTGCAGCAAACGAACTAACGCGCTATATTAAGAGTCCGATTCAAAACTAATATTTAGCCAGTCGTCTTGAGATCATACGGAT
>CAYZLR010000013.1:0-53040 GCA_964479275.1 uncultured Caulobacterales bacterium | reverse complement strand
CAAAAAAGAATCACTGTTCGACAATATCAGCAAGTTTTATGGGGATAGCTCCTAGATACATTATCCAAAGCATCCTGCATTTGTGGATTGGTTGGAGCACGAGCCTCTCCCCCAGTCCTAGAAGCTTTCGTACTATTACCTGTTACGGTATCACCTGCTTTGGTTGTCAAAGTTGATTTTCTGGAATATAATCAGTGTCGGGAGGAAATCGTGTGGGTGAAAGGCGGTATCAGGTTATTTTTCTCATATTAAATCGCCTCATGCTTTTCAATATCAGGCGTGGCATAAAAAAGTCAGTAATCGGCGCGCGATGTTCAACCCTTATCGCAAAAATTGCTAATTGGCTTTAGTGATTTGGCTTTAGTAAACCGACTTGAGTGGCCCAATCGAGCATTTCTTGTAGGGCCACGTTTATATCAGTTGCCTTCCAATCAAGATACTCAAGAGCTTTGTGGCTTGAAAACTCAATCTGGCGGCCCGCCAATTGCACACCGGTTAAGGGGGCTTTGGGAGGTTTGCCTGTAATTGTTGCAATGATTTTGGTGTCTATGAAGCCGGCCATGTGAGCAATCGTATAAGGCATTTTTAGTGTAGGCATTTTTTTGCCCGTCTTGGTTGTTAGGCGAGATAACAAATCATGCATGGTTATATTTTCTCCGCCAAGAAGATATCTCTCACCATTGATGCCACGATCGCGCGCTGCAATAAACCCATGAGCAAGGGAGGTTACGGGTACAAAATTCAGTATGCAATCAATATAAGCGGGTGTTTTATCATTTACAAAATCGAGTATCATTTGCGTTGGCGGGGTTATGTTTTCGTCTCCCGCACCTAGCGGCTCTGTTGGCATGGCAATTACGACATCCATGTATGCTTTTGCTTCGAGAACCACCAACTCAGCACGCCTTTTTGATTGGGGGTATGCCCCGATACAATTTTCTGGTTCAAGTTCGACGCGTTCATCTGCATTAGATTTTCCGATCGGTGAAGTGCGATCGACAAGAGTTGTAAGGCTTGAGCAGTGAACAAATCTTTGAACTTTCGCACCTTTTGCGCTCTCCAGAAGGCGGCGTGTTCCTAGGTGATTGACCTCGTCAAAAATCTTCTCATTTTTTGCCCACAATTGGGCATTGCTGGCGAGATGAAAAATAGTGTCAACATTTTCGCATGCCTTATGCACGTCTTCTGTGTTTAAAATGGAGCCTTTAATTGTTTCAACAGCACTATTGTCAAAAGGAGAGGGGTCGAGGTCCAGAACCCTTACTTGTTCTCCGCGATCAAGCAGCTGTTTTACCAGATGTTTGCCAACAAACCCGCTGCCACCCGTGACTAAATTTAATGTCATTGTGCTTTGTTCCTGCATATGAGGAGGCCGCTATCAGTTACAGATCCTAGGATTAAAGTATTTTTTATTTCTATGCCAATAGTCGCCGCACTAAACAATGCCCCAGTCGCATCATGAAATAGCGTTTTAGTATCTCCTGTAATGGGATCAATACGGACGATCTTGCTAGGAGCATTTTTCCATCCTAATTTACGGTGTCCCCCCATTCTCCAGAGTGAGGGATGAACCGCAGCAATAATATGGCCTTGATGGGAGATGCTTAAATTATCGGGGCCACCTGGTAATTTGATTTTGTAAGAATATTGTGAAGTCTCTTTATTGAAAATGTGAAGCAGTTTTTCGCGCGTTGCAGCTAGCGCGATCTTACCACTTGCTGTCTTGATCACCCCATTCGCAAAGCCGGCTTTATCAAATAAGGGCTTTTTTCCACCACTGACATATAGACCGCTTCTTTTGAGACCAAAAATATTCTCTAAATTTGCTCGCCAGTCACATGCGGCATGATCATAACTGATCCAGGTTTTTTTGCCGTCAGAGAATATATCATTGGCATTGCAATTAAGCTTTGCCGAAGATTTATTCCACGCTCCATCACGGGTGTTGAACCGTATCAGTTCAGGCTGCCTGCGCCAGGCGTGTTGGTGATGAATATAGGTTCGGTTGATGATGCTGATCTCGCGGGTTGCGGGATCAAATGAAATGCCGTGAGGGCGAAATCCCCCGGCGGTGCTTTTGGGATCAACCAATGATTCCAATTGTGTGAGGGTTTTTGAGTTACTGAGTAATGTTGCAATTTCTATTTTATAGAGGCCGCCAGAGGGGATCGATTTTGTTTTTTTGTGAGATGCTTTTTTTTCAACTAAACTGCGATCATACGCGGAAACATATAGCGTGTTGTTTGCGTGATCTATGGCTAGATCTTCTGCCCCGACAATTGGTTGATTTTGATCTTTGTCGATAAGGGTAACGCGCTGGCATTGATCATGAGAATACAGGGGAGGATCTTCTTGGGTTTTTGCGACACCACTTTGAACTAAAAATGTGTTCATAAATAGCATACACGCAAGAAGCACTTGTTTGCCAAGAGTGATGTTCCCTGATTTACGGCTAAAAGTTCCGGTGCCAGTGATTCCGGTACCAATGACTGGTGTAAGTATCTTTGTGAGTGCGGGCATCATCATTGTAGATTTACTTTAATCGAAGAGATTTGAATATACAGTTATGATATGCTTTTGTCCTCAATAGAGCAATCCAAGCAGCATGGTATTAGACGACATCGTTATCGCCATACCCCCATTTATCAATAAATTTTTTCCAGCGCCTATTGACTAAATCTGCATTCTCTTGAGTTGGGGTGAATTTATTTTTCTCGAACGACTCGACAGACGCGAGATAGTTTTCAAATTTAGGTTTTGAACTTTCAAAATTGGGAAGAGACAAAGTTTTGTAGATCGTTTCCAAAGTCTCGATTGGTTGTTTATCAAGAGCATCATAACTGATTTCAAAGAATTGATCGGATTTAAGGTCTTTTGCATCCTCTTCCAATTTTTGCATCATGCGCGGATAGACTGATAAAATGGCTTCGTTAATGTCGACATGATCATAACTTTGCAATGCGAATTGGGCTAAGAGTTTTTTATAAAAATTTTGCATGGAACGAAAAACGTCGTGCGGGTTTCTGTGTATGTGAATAAACTTTGCGTTGGGGTATAGCTGACGCAGTTGTGCAAGGCGTCCCGTGTAAACAGGGTTTTTGATGAGTAATGGTTTTTCATCCCGATAGAGATAGAGTTTTCGCATTAAATATTGAAAGCGATCCTCCCAAGCCTTTATCTCGTAGTCAGTGCATCCGTCAAAGAATAAGCCTCTGTTTAAATAATCTGAAAACTGACTGGGGAAATATATTCCATGATAAAATGACAGAGGTGACATGTTTGCAATCGCAATTTCATCCTCTTGCGGACTATCGGGGTGTACCGGTATGTTATCGATATAGCGATGCTTTGGGAGGGCTTTTTCAAGAAGCGGGTTAAAGACACGTGCAATCCCAAACAAATCCCACGGCATTCCAGTTGCGATTGGAGGTACATAGCTCCAGTCTTCGCTTTTGGTCATGATATTATAAAGATGGGTCGTGCCAGAACGCCAATGCCCCAAAATGAAAACCGGGGTAGCCATATCCTCATTTGCGGGCAATTTATTCTCTAACCATATTTTTTCAGCAAATGAGAAGGGGGCTCGGGCAAAGGCAGAAAAACCGATCATGGTGCCGGATAGAGGATTCCCGGGTAACCCAGAGCGACTGATCAGCTTGGTCAGCGTGCCAAAATTTGCACCATTGAGCGGATGCGCCATATTGTATGTCCTTATCAATTTAGGGTATGGTGTTTTCAAATTGGAGTAACCCAAGAGAGTAAATTTGACCAGCCAAACACACATAAAAACAATATTAGTAAGGTCATAGGGTTTTTATGACCATAACGATTTGGTGGCTCTTCCTTGGCACGATCCTTCTCATGATGAGTACGCCCGGCCCTAGCCATCTATTGATATTGTCCACGAGCTTATCGAACGGGTTTCGTCGTTCGCTTGCAACGGCGGCTGGCGATTTGAGTGCTAACATCATACAGATTTTATTGGCAGGTTTTGGTCTGGCGGCGATTTTGGCGAAGACAAAATATGGATTTACAATTATTAAATGGGGCGGTGTCGCCTATCTGATATGGATTGGCGTGCGCACTCTTCTAAATTCCTTGAAGAATAAAAAAACTGTCTCTGCACCGCGATCGAGTTTACAAAAACTATATTGGCGTGGATTTATAACATCGGCGGCAAACCCTAAAGCTGTCGTTTTTTTCGCGGCTTTGTTCCCGCAATTTATCAATCCAGCAAACGCCTTAATTCCGCAAATTTTGATTTTAGGAGGAACGTATATCGTTATCGATGGTGCGTTTTTAACGGCTTATGCAATGGGAGGGAGTTGGTTAGCAGAAAAAATAACCTCTGATAAACGAGCCTGGGTCGAGCGGATTGCGGGAACGAGCTTGATTGGCGCGGCTATTTTATTAGGGTTGAAAGCGCGATAAGCGTGTCTTTAATTTTCAGTAACCGCAGAACCCACCTAAAACATTACCAGATCAACCGGTAGCCGCTTTAAGTGTAAATGTTTTAGGCCACCATGTGGGGCGTGTGTACTTTTAAAAAGCTTTGAATGAGCATGAAGACTTCAGATCTGATGTTTTGGAGTTCTAGCTTAGAAATATTATGGTGGTTCAGTTGGAAGATATCTACGGCATTTTCAGGCAGAGCAATTTTCTGGCAAGCCATTTTCCATTTTCGAAACACTGGTTCTGATGTGACTTCTCGATAAAGTTCTAAAATGTTTTGGTGACGCGGATCACAAAGAGTTTTTCGATATGTGAGATCCAGCTGATGCTTTTCTCCCTCAAGAACTTGAATAAAGCCGCCATCGGCATAAAGTAATACGCCGCTTAATCCATGTTTTTCATTATTTTTTCTTGAAACGGTTAATAGGCCGGCGATGTCATCTTTCGTGAATTGTTTTACCGCTGAAGAAATATATACAAGGGATTCAATCATTTCCCTGTCTCCTAATGCCCAATAAAAGCCCTTACTTTTTAGTTGAAGAGCTTATTCTCTCATGCGCTGGATCAACGACCTTATTAATTCTCTATCATGGTCGATCAATTCGGATAAACCGGTATCGCGAAAAGCGCCCTACCGTTTGTGCTTATCATTAGAAGGTAATCATCTTCCTAATAAGCTGGGAGCAAGAAGGTTTTGTGGTAATTATCCCCTTGAAACAAGTAATAATAAATGCTATATAATGGGTATGGCAAAATTACCCACATATAAAGACTTTCTCACCCAGTTTCCCGATGATGACGCGTGTTTAGAACACCTAATGCGCACAAGATATGGGGACCGTCACGAATGTAAGGGCTGTCAAAAACAGGCCAATTACTACCGGACAAAGAAACGCCAATCCTACACTTGCGAGTACTGCGGTGCACAGGTTTACCCCAAGGCCGGAACCCCGTTTGAAAAGTCCCGCACGTCCTTGCATTCATGGTTTTTTGCCATGTTTTTGTTCTGTGCGTCTCGTAATGGTGTCAGCGCCAAGGAATTAGAGCGCCAATTGGGCGTCACCTACAAAACCGCATGGCGCATGGCTCGTTTAATCCGCGAATATATGGGGTAGGTTAATGGAGATGACCGTCTTGGTGGACAGGGCAAAATAGTTGAAGCAGATAAGGCTTATATCGGCGGTAAGGACAAAAGAGGCGAAGACGACAAAACCATCGTGCTCGGTGTTGTTGAGCGCGAGGGACGTGTTGAAACCAAGATTGTTCCAAGCAAACATAAACGGATCGTTTCCAGAAAGGTTGCCGACCGCGTAAAGCATGGCACAAGAATTTCAACCGATGAAGGTATGGCGTTCTCCATGCTGCGGGAATATGGCTTTACTCACACAACGGTTAATCTCTCGAAAGGTGAATACGTACACGGATTAACCCGCACAAATACGATTGAGGGATTTTGGAACCTTTTTAAGGGCGCTTACCGCGGGACTTATGTTCGCGTTTCACCAAAATATCTTGATCTTTATCTTGATGAATTTGAGTTTCGCTGGAACCTTCGGAAGTCACCTGAGAAGATGCTTCCTTCCCTTTTGCAAGGGTTTTCGAGGCCGGTTGCCCATTAGCCATGGCATTTAAAAGTCGATCGAAAACATATTGATTTTTGATTTTAATAAGGCACGCCCATTTTGATTGACATAGCGCTTTTAGAAACTTGAAAATGATCAGCTAAAGCCTCGATAGTATTTAGTCCACGTTCGAGTGCGTTATTTATCACGGGTATTGGCATTAAAATATCAGCTGCATATTTATTGGCTTGAGCCTCTATGGGGCCTGACAGTGAACTCCTGTATAATGCATCATCTGAAATTCCATCACCGATCAGATTCTCATGTAAAACGAAATGAGCAATCTCATGGGCCGTTGTAAATCTACGACGATTTACGTGATGTTTACCGTTCACGTAAATCGCGAACCCAGACTCACCACCATGAATTTTATCTTTAAGAATCATACCTGAAACGTTATTGTCCCATTCCTTGGTGTGATAAACTTTCAACCCCAATGCTTGCGCAAGCTTAACTGTTTGCACAGGTGCGCAAGCTTGATGCTGAGTCACAATGTTCATTTTCTGTGATATATCCATTATTCTGTCTCTGATGGGGTGTTTTTATTTATTGGTACGGTTGGGTCTATCTTTTGACTTTGAACATTATTTGGAACCATGTTTTGATGTGCCTGATTTTTAATAAATTCGCTCATTCTTTCTCCAGCAATTCTTTCTGCCGTTTCTTTTGCGGTGCTAACAGAAATACCTTCTGCGGCACCTTTTATACCTAAATATCCAAACACACCCACAACTGCCAATATGATCCCAAACACAGCTAAAACGATCTCAAGTACGGTTATTTGAATCGCTATGGCCTCTATTGTGTAACCCCTTTCAGACTTAGGCATTTCAGCTGTAACGTGAACCAAATTGAACTGCATAAAAGCCAACACGGACGTGATAATAGCGCAGATCATACAAGCTAGGCAGAGCCAAGTATTTACATTTTTCATTAACTCACCCCGAAAAATTATTCATGGGCGTATATTACACATCGCTTTCCTACAATCAAATATAGAACATAAGCCGAACATGCGCATTTCTTTCAAGAGATTCAATGCGTCAAATGGAATCAAAATTTTTATTTTATTACTTGCTCCAAGGGGGTAGTTACCGGTTTTGTTTGGCACATAAAGATATAAAGAAATCTTTATGTGACCCTTGGCGAGAGCAAAAATGACTGTTATAAGCTGGCACAAACTGCCAAAGCCTATGTTTATCTGTTGGGGTGGCTGTTTATCTAATTGCTATTAAAGGAAAAATTATGAACACGTCTAACGAGCAGGATTATGTAGTCAAAGACATTTCGTTGGCTGAGTGGGGCCGGACGGAACTGGACATTGCTGAAACTGAAATGCCGGGCCTTATGGCTACTCGTGAGGAGTATGCTAAAGCACAACCATTGAAGGGGGCTCGTATTGCTGGATCATTACATATGACAATCCAGACAGCGGTGCTGATTGAAACTTTGCAAGAACTCGGTGCTGAGGTGCGTTGGGCATCATGTAATATTTATTCAACTCAAGACCATGCCGCAGCTGCAATTGCGGCAACGGGAACGCCCGTTTTTGCCTTTAAAGGCGAGAGCTTACAAGAATATTGGGATCTCGCGGATCGTATTTTCGAATGGCCAAATGGTGAAACTGCGAATATGATTCTTGATGATGGCGGTGATGCCACGTTGTTGATTTTGTTGGGGGCCGATGCGGAAAAAGACCCGTCAGTGCTTGATAACCCTGGCAACGAAGAAGAAGAGGCTCTATTCGCAACCATTAAAAGACGTATCGCAAAAAATCCTGGCTGGTATTCTAAGGTCAAAGCAAACATTAAAGGTGTTACTGAAGAAACTACGACTGGTGTCTTGCGCCTTTATCAAAGACAACAAGCGGGAACATTGCCGTTTCCTGCGATCAATGTGAATGACAGTGTTACCAAATCAAAATTCGATAATAAATATGGCTGCCGGGAATCTCTTGTGGATGCAATCCGTCGAGGCACAGACGTTATGCTCGCTGGCAAGCAAGCTATTGTATGTGGTTATGGTGATGTTGGTAAGGGATCAGCGCAATCATTGGCTGGTGCAGGTGCACGGGTTATGGTAACAGAAGTGGATCCGATTTGTGCGCTACAAGCGGCGATGGATGGATTTGAGGTTGTTACGTTAGGCGAAGATATTCATCGTGCGGATGTTGTTGTGACGGCGACCGGGAATAAGGATGTCTTAACCGTTGATGATATGCGCAAGCTAAAAGATATGGCGATCGTTTGTAACATTGGTCACTTTGATAATGAAATTCAGGTCGATGGCCTGAAAAACTTCAAATGGAAAAATGTAAAAGATCAAGTTGATCTTATTGAATTTCCTACGGGTAACCGAATGATCCTTTTGTCACAAGGGCGTCTTGTGAATCTTGGGAACGCAACGGGTCACCCTTCATTTGTGATGTCCGCCTCTTTTACCAATCAGACGTTGGCGCAAATGGAGCTTTGGAATAATGGTGATGAGTATAAAAACGAAGTTTATGTTCTGCCCAAGCATCTTGATGAAAAAGTGGCGGCGCTACATCTGAAAAAAGTGGGTGCGAAGTTGTCCCAGCTTTCTAAAGAACAAGCTGATTATATTAATGTTCCTGTAAGTGGGCCATTTAAAACAGATCAGTATCGTTACTAATTTTTTCTTGTGTCGAATTTTAGCTCCCGTCATTAACGATGTGTTGTTGGCGGGAGCTTTTTTGTGCTTGCTTGATCCTTGTGAGAAGCTTATCGGCACGGGTATGAAGGAAGGCTTGGGATGGTCCCGATGTAAGCTGGCATTGGGTAAGGGTTACTATTTTTAAAATCTCACTGATCTGAATTGAAATTGTTGGTAAAATCAGGATGACAATCACTTTTCTAGGTCGATTTGTTAATGAATTATTGCAATTTGACCGCGTCTTACCAAGAAAAAGCATAATGTATCCGAAATGCTTATTTTGGCCTAACCCTTGCCTATAAGGGGAGCTCAGCTTAAGTCTATGCGTTAAAATTCGCGTATCAATCACTTATAAAAAGGGCACCCCATGCGAGTATGTATTTTTGGTCTCGGTTATGTCGGAGCAGTATCAGGGGCTTGTCTTGCACAGTTGGGCCATACTATTGTTGGCGTCGATGTTTCTCCCGCCAAGATTGATATGATCAATCGCGGTGAAGCCCCTATTGTTGAGGAATTAATTGCAGAGCTTACCGCAGAGGCCGTGAGTTCTGGCAAATTCAGCGCTAGTTTAGGCGCAGAAAAGGCTATTGCGGATAGTGAAATGGCGCTTGTTTCTGTGGGCACACCGACGGCCAATGATGGTACACCCGATCTTTCTTATGTTGATCAAGTGATGGAACAAATCGGCACAGCCTGCCAATCACGTGATGATAATTATACGGTGGTGATCCGCTCGACAGTGACACCGGGGGCGACGATTCATCGATTTGGCCCAATCTTGGAAAAAGCAGCGGGTAAAAAGCTGGGGCAAGGGATCGATATTGCCTTTAATCCAGAGTTTTTGCGTGAGGGAAAATCGGTCATGGATTTTCGAAACCCGCCTTTTACCATCATTGGTGCCTCTACACCGGGGGCTATCAATGCGTTAAAAGAACTTTATGACGGGATTGAGAGTGAAGTGATTGTGACTGATGCGGGGGTTGCCGAGTCCATTAAAATTATTTCAAACGCATGGCATGGATTAAAGGTTTCTTTTGCCAATGAAGTGGGGAGGATACTTGATAAAGCAGATATTGATGCCCGAGCAGCAATGGAAGTTTTTGTAAAAGACACTATCTTGAATATTTCACCAGCCTATATGCGTCCAGGATTTGCTTTTGGGGGATCGTGTTTGCCCAAAGATTTGCGTGCGATGGTGTATATGGCTGAGCGCAGCGCAACATCTGCGCCGATCATGCGGGCTGCGCTTCAATCTAATCAGGATCATATTACCAGTGCGGTTGAGCAATTATTGGAAATTGGCCGTAAACCCGTCGCTATGTTTGGTTTGGCATTTAAGCCTGGTACGGATGATTTAAGAGAGTCACCCTATGTTTTGCTTGCGGAGAGGTTGATCGGGAAAGGGTTCAAAATAACCTTTGTTGACCCTTTTGTGGACAGCAGTAATTTGATGGGAAAAAACAAAGCGTTCATCGAGAGAGAGATCCCCCATTTTGTCGACATGATGGAGCGTGATCCCAAGGCGGCCATCGAAAATAGTGAAATTATTATTTTTGGCCATGGTAGTCATGAAGACAAGACGCTGATTGCTGAAATGGCTAAAGGAAAAACTATTATCGATTTATCGGGTGAGAGGGTGCTTGAGGAAAGCGATGCGCAGTATCACGGGGTTTGTTGGTGATCGATAGAATATTAGAAAACCGTAAAAAAGAGCGCCCGAAGCTTTTATTTGTTTCGCCCCAATTTCTGTTCCCTATGGATGCGGGAGGAAAAATACGGAGCGTCAATATTTTGAAAAATATGAAGGGGGGCGCTTTTGAAATTTCCCTTCTCGCTCCTGCTGATCAAGATGAGCAAGAGCGGTGGGCGAATGAAATTGCCGAGATTTGTGATCACTTTAGTGGCTTTGAGCCGGATGTAACGGGACTAAAGCGCAGTGTCGCTCGTGTTCTGGCTTTGGGATCTGCGCGTCCAGTTGCGGTGCGCAGTGAAGCGCGCAAAGTGGCTAAACAGGCGGTTCAAAAAGCCATGGAGGGTAAACCCGATCTTGTTATTTATGATTACGTCCATGCAATGGCGATGAAACCAGAACAAAGCGATCAATCGACAAAGACGATCTTTTTTGCCCATAATTTTGAGACCGAGATTTTTCGCCGGCACCATCAATTGGCGACAGGCATTCATAAGATCATATGGGGCGGTGAAGCGCGCAAGATGGAACGTTTTGAGCGGGAAAACGTGGCCCGTGTTGATGGCATTATTGCAGTCTCTAACCGCGATCGCGAAGCATTTCGCAATGAATTTGGGGCTGAGTTTGTGGCGGATATTCCGACCGGTGTTGATCTGGATTTCTTTTCTTATATGTCCCCGAAAAAAGCGTGGAACAAGGTTGAGCCTCCGGTGATTGTATTTACTGGATCCCTTGACTGGCGCGCCAATCAAGATGGCTTGCAATGGTTTATGGATGAGGTTTGGCCGCTTATCATTGAAAAAAGGCCTGATGCAATTTTTCGCATTGTTGGCAAAAATCCGCCTGATTTTTTGGTGAAAGCGGCGCAATCGCGGGGTTATCAATGGCAATTCACGGGGTTTGTTGACGACATACGCGATCATGCGCGAGGATGTGTGTATGTTATTCCTTTGCGGGCGGGCGGGGGAACCCGTATAAAAGCCTTTGAAGCTATGGCAATGGGAATACCCGTTGTTTCCACAAGCTTAGGGATAGAGGGTTTAGCGGTTACAAACCGAAAACATTTTCTTGAGGCTGACCGAGCTGATCAGTTTGCCACAATGGTTCTCACCTTGATTGAAGATGAAGTCATGAGAAATGAGTTAAGTTTGGCGGCGCGCGCGCTGTGTGAAGATAATTTTTCGCAACAAGCTGCCGCAAGCGCGTTTGAGAAGATTTGTTTAGAAGTTTTAGATGCTTGATTTTTTTGAGGGTTGAAAAATAAATGGCCGTGCTTTTTGATCCTCAACCGCACCCTTTTGCTGATACAATCGGGGGAGCAAAATTCCCGGTTCGCAGAATTTTTTGCGTGGGTAAGAATTATGCAAAACATGTACAGGAAATGGGCGGCGACTCAAGAAAAGACACACCTGTTTTTTTTACAAAACCAGCTGATTCTTTAATGCCAAGTGGGAGTGAAGTTCCCTATCCAGATGAATGTCATGATTTTCATTATGAAGGGGAGCTGGTTCTCGCGCTTAAAAGCGGCGGGAGGCGTATCGCTAGAAATGATGCCCGCTCTCATATCTATGGGTTTGGAGCCGGGTGTGATTTAACCCGGAGGGACCTTCAAGTCCAAGCCAAACAAAGAGGTACACCGTGGGATAGTGCCAAGGCGTTTGACTGCAGCGCACCTTTGGGGCCATTGACCCCTATTGAGGCGATTTCGAATATTGAAACCGCTGAGTTAACCTTGAGCGTTAATGGCGCGCAACGACAAAAGACTTTTTTGTCGGCAATGATCTGGCCTATTGAAGACATAATCGCCAGTCTTTCCCGGTTTTTTGAGTTGAAGGCCGGTGATTTAATTTACACCGGTACACCAGAAGGGGTCGGCCCGTTAGCAATCGGTGATCAGGTTGAGGTTTGCATCAGTGAGTTATGTCCATTGAAATTTCGGGTTATTGAGGCCGTTTGATGAACAGGGCTCTTGAGAATAAAGCAAAATTGAAAACGGATCGACTGTTAGGCCACGGCGCGATGGTTCTTTTTGCTTTTTTAATTGCTGGCGCCTTTTTTATCGGTGAGCGTGCCGCCCCTTATGTTGATCCGGCTGCCCTCAATGCTATTCGATTTACTTTTGCTGTGCTGATCGTGGGCGGTGTAACGGTCCTTTTTTTTAAAATGCAAAAACAATCTGGGGAGATAGTATTAATGATGATGCCGATTGCTCCCTGGCGATTTTTAGCGTTGGGCGGCTTAATGGCGTATTATATGCTGACGATGCTCATCGCCTTGCAGACTACGGCTTCTCTTTCGACAGGAGCTATCTTTACGCTGATGCCCTTATTGACTGCGCTGATTGGGTATTTGTTGTTACGTCAGGCAACCAGCGGACTCACTTTATTGAGTTTGTTCTTGGCCGGTTTTGGGGCGTTATGGGTTATTTTTGATGGGGATATTGAGGTATTGATGCGCTTTGAATGGGGGCGGGGGGAATTTGTGTTTTTAACGGGTACATTTGCGCATGCTTTATACGCACCGATGGTGAAAAGATTAAATCGTAATGAACCGACATTGGTGTTTACGTTCTGGACAATTGCTGGAGCATGGTTTTGGCTGTTGTTGATTGGGGGGCCGGCTATCGTAAAAACTGACTTGTTGGCATTGCCCATTGTGGTGTGGGTTGCCATTGCTTATTTGGCTGTTTTTACAACGGCGGGTACGTTTTTTCTGATGCAGTTTGCGGTGTTACGTATTCCAGCCAGTAAGGCAGCCTCATATATCTATCTAACCCCTACCTTTATTATTTTAATGGAGGGGATTGCGGGTACAGGTTGGGTGAGTATAAGCGTGATGGCAGGCGCGGGATTAACCGTAGCGGGTTTGTTGATGTTAAATCTTACCCCTGAAAACCATACATCTATACAGGAATGATCGATGAATGCTGAAGAAAAAAAGACCCTCTACCGGGAAACGGCGAAAGAAATAGCGGCGGTGATAGACGGAGAGCCCAACATAATCGCACGCATGGCTACGGTTTCAAATATTCTCCATCATGCGTTTGAATACTTTTTCTGGACTGGTTTTTATTGTGTTGATTTTAAAAAACCTTCTGAATTGGTGATCGGGCCTTATCAGGGGACAATGGGGTGTTTGCGAATTCCGTTTGGTAAAGGCGTTTGTGGTACCGCCGCAGAATTAGAAGAAACCCAGATCGTTGATGATGTTCACGCCTATGCAGGGCATATTTCTTGTGATGCAAATTCTCAATCAGAAATTGTTATTCCTGTCTATGATGCGCACGGTAAGTTTATCGCAGTATTTGATGTTGATAGTGATAGACCGGCAATGTTTGATGAGGACGATGCGGCAGAATTGGCCACCATCCTAAAAGAATCTTTTGAAAATTGATTTCTTATTGTGAATGTCGGTGGTTGATTTTAAGACTTGTTGGCGTGAGAAAAATCGCGCCTATTTTATAGGTTAGTATACTTCATAATATGAAGGAAATTTCATGAAAAAATTGGTGCCCCTTTTTGTTTTTTTGATCTTATGTGTCGGTTGTAGCGATCAGAGGCAAAAAATTTCTCCGAAAGAGAATATTGACCAGGAAATCTCCAATGAAGCACTTGCTATTGAAAAAGGGGTTTCACTTTCGCTTGCTCAATGGCGCGCTGGCGCAGTCTCTGATATTGTTTATGACCTTTCTTTCACTATTTCTGAAAATATACTAGAATCTATTTCGGCGCGTGAAATATTAACATTTTCGCTCTCTGATCTCTCTCAGGATTTACAGCTTGATTTTCGTGAGCAAACTCAAAACCTCAGGAAAATTATTGTTAATGATGTAGAGCAAAAAATTGTTCATTACAATGAGCATATCATCATTTCTAAAGAGTCTCTCGCCAAAGGGATTAATAAAATTATTATTGATTTTAATGCTGGTGAGAGTTCACTCAATCGAAAAGAACAATATCTATATACTTTATTTGTGCCCGATCGTGCGCGAACAGCTTTTCCTGTTTTCGATCAGCCCAACCTAAAGGCGCGCTATCGATTGATACTAGATCTTCCCGCATCATGGAAGGCTTTGGCCAATGCGCCGCTCGAAACCATGGAGAAAACCCAAACCGGGCGCCTGCGTCATCATTTCCAACTCTCGGATTTGATCAGCTCATATCTTTTTTCTTTTGTGGCTGGCGAGTTTGAGCTCGTGCAACGCGAAATTAATGGACGTGAGATGAGTTTTCTCCACCGTGAGAGTGATCAAGAGAAGGTAGTGCGAAATATAGAAAAAATTTTTGCTCTTCATGCGGACGCAATTACATGGTTAGAGACGTATACAGGTATCAACTACCCGTTTCAAAAATTCGCTTTTGCTGCCATTCCCGCTTTTCAATATGGCGGGATGGAGCATGTTGGTGCTATCCAATATCGGGCCTCTTCTTTGTTTCTTGATAAAGACCCATCACAGTCGCAACAGTTGGCGCGAGCCAATGTGATTGCCCATGAAACGGCTCATATGTGGTTTGGTGATCTTGTTACGATGGATTGGTTCAATGATGTTTGGACAAAGGAAGTTTTCGCTAATTTTATTGCTGCCAAAGTGGTTAATCCCAGCTTTCCTGATATTGATCACGATTTGAATTTTCTTTTACGTTTATACCCCGCCGCATATTCTGTCGATCGTACGACCGGGGCGAATCCTATACGACAGGCTCTTCCCAACTTAAATGAAGCGGGCACACTTTACGGCGCAATCATTTATAATAAAGCGCCCATCATGATGCGCCAACTTGAGTTGCTACTTGGGGAAAATGAACTGCGCGAAGGTTTGCGAGAGTATTTGAAAGTATTTACGAATTCTAATGCGACCTGGCCAGACTTAATTGAAATTCTTGACGCACGTTCAGATCAGGATCTGAAAGCTTGGAGTAAGGTATGGGTGAATATGTCTGGCCGACCTGTATTTCGCTTTGATACAAGCAAAGATGAATCTCTTTTGCTGCAGCAATATGATGCAAGCGCTACAAATCGATATTGGCCACAACAATTTTCTGTGGCACCTCGGGAGCAGCTGAGCCAAGCATTTGATGTCTCTTTTGAGGACCATAAAGCTGTTGAGTTAAATATGGATGATGCTGAGTCTCTCATTATAAACGCAGACGGAAAAGGGTATGGTCTTTTTCCAACGTCTCTCAATCTCATAAAAACTTTATGGCATGAATTGAGTGCCCTACAAAAAGGCGCTTTAATTGTTAATTTATATGAGCAAATGCTGGAGAATGATCCGGCAATTTCACCTGCTGATTATATCGACAATTTGTTATGGGTATTAGAGCATGAAACAAATGAGCTCTTGCTTGATGCGAGTATAAGGCAAATTCAATCCATTTATTGGTCTTATCTATCCCAGACTGAACGGGTGGCGCGTGCTGACGAACTCGAGCAGGCATTGTGGCAAGGGGTCACTAAGGACGTTTATGGCGCCAGTACAAAGAAAATCTTTCTAGGGGCGTTCCAAAATATTGCAGTAAGTCCTAAGGGGGTTGATCGTTTGTATAGTTTATGGGGGGGAGATCTCACGCTTAATGGTATTTCATTATCAGAGCGGGAGGTGGCAGCGCTCGCGGAGGTGCTTGCGATTAAAAAGCCAGAGGCTGCACCGCAAATTATTGCCGAGCAACTCAAACGTTTTAAAAACCCCGATAATTTGCGGCGGTTTGAATTTATCGCACCGGCTCTTTCGTCGTCAGAGCAAGTCCGTGATAATTTTTTCTCATCCTTGTCGTACGAAGACAACCGCGCGACTGAAAGCTGGGTTTTGGCAGCTCTTGGTTATTTACATCATCCATTACGAACAAATCAGTCGGTGAAATATATCCAGCCCAGTTTAGAGCTATTGACTGAGATTCAAGCCACGGGTGATATTTTCTTTCCAGCGCGCTGGACGACCCAAACATTAGGAACCCATAAGACGGAACAAGCGGCGGATATTGTCAGAGAGTTCCTTGAGGCGCACCCTAACTATAACGCTCAATTGCGGTTGAAAATTTTGCAATCCGCTGATCCTCTATTTAGAGCTGTGAAAATTCAGAATGAGAATTAGTAAAAACCTCACTCATCATTTGTATTAATCAGTGCAAAAACTCTTCTTCGTCAGGGACCCGTGAAAAAGCAATTTTGTTTCCCAGATAGTCAAGGTCCAATCCTTGTTGGCGGGCCAACATTACGTGGCGGCGGGAGAGGGAAGGTTCTTGGTCTTTTCGCAATTTTTTTGAATGGCCTAATTTTGCAATGCGTCCGTCTTTGTCTGCGTTTAAAGTATCAATAGCGCGCCATAAGCGTGCTCGTTGTTCTCGTTTTTGTCGATCTGCCACGGGCTCGAATAAGTCACCTTGTGCCTGTTTGCTATCACCGCGTTGACTGAAATCATGAAGGTAAATTGTCACGCTGCTAAGGGAGAGACGGTCATGTGTGCACATGGCTATATGGGTAAGGCGCGCCAGAATACGATCCCACAGAATATGAAGTTTGGTGAGAAACAAAAAACTATCTTGCGCTGGATTAAATCGGCAACTAGCTTCCTCTCGGTTATAATGATCGCCATTTGGATTACGTTGTTTGATCGATAAGGTTATCGCGCTGGCATATAATTCATGATGGCGCAAACGCCTGGCGGCTTTGAGTAATAGGGCGCGCGCAACAATGCGGGCTGTATCTGGATGGTTATAGCCCTTGCTTAATACCCGGCTATGACCGATCATTGATTTGGTTACGGGTAGATCTTCAGTTTCAAATCCATGAAATTGATACCAAAACCGTTCGCCCTGTACTGACCCCCATATGGCACGGGCCTGCTTCGGGCTGATGGCCCATAATGCTTCAAATGTATTGATACCCGCACGTTGTAAACGGGCATAAATGCCAGCCCCCACGCCTGGTATATCGGTTAACTGGATATCGCGAAAACGATGAGGGAGTTCATCCGTGGAGAGAATGGTGAGGCCGTCAGGTTTTTGGCTTTCTGCTGCCAGCTTTGCCAATAGAGGGCTTGGGGCGATACCGATCGAGGAGCGCAGTGCTGGGCCGACATTATCGGCTAATTCTTTTTTGATCGTAAGTGCTAACAACCTGGCTTTGGCTGGTGTTTGCTCCCTTGAGCTTAACTTAAACGCAGCCTCGTCAACGGAGTAAACTTTTTCCAAAGGTAAGTGACGATTAAGCTCGGCCATAATATCATGATGAACCTGAACATAGCGATCGTGACGGGCATAGCGAATGGCGATATCGGGGCATAAATGACGCGCATCACGAACGCGGGTGCCGCGCCGAATACCAAATGGCCGTGCCTCATAACTAACCGCGATCGCGCTGGTATATTCAGACTTTAAGGGTGCGACTAGTACCGGGCGTCCGCGTAAAGAGGGATCGTCATGTTGCTCAACGCTGGCAAAATAAGCATTAAAATCAATGAATAGATATCGGAATTGTTTCATTATTCATTCGTTTGGCGTTTATGTGAAAAAGAACAAATAGAGAACATAAGGTGGGTTTTGTCAATTGGAATCAGCAGGGTTTTTAAATCTCTGACGAAGAGATGATTTTGTGAGTTTTCAGTTTTAGCATCTAGATCAGGGCTGATTGTAAGTCCGACTTGCCTGCATAAATTCCCATGTTATAAGCCTTTTTTGAGTCTTCTGTGTGCACTTGAACAATTCGCGAGGCCTTACATTATGGCAATCCAGTCTCCAGCAGATCCATCGCATTCCACAACGCCGCCGCTCAATAAAAACCCTGAAATTGGGGTTATTATGGGTTCGCAATCTGACTGGTCTACCATGGAAAAGGCGGTTGAAATTTTAGAAAGTTTTGGTGTGGGTTACGACGCAAAAATTGTGTCAGCTCATCGTACCCCTGATCGGCTTTATTCTTATGCCCGCGAAGCAAAGCAGCGGGGGTTGAAGGCGATTATTGCTGGTGCTGGCGGTGCAGCTCATTTACCGGGCATGGTGGCCGCTTTAACGCCGCTACCTGTTATCGGGGTGCCAGTTCAATCTCGCAGTTTAAAGGGACTCGATAGTCTTCTCTCAATTGTGCAAATGCCGAAGGGCATTCCTGTTGCAACTGTCGCCATCGGTGAGGCGGGCGCTGCAAATGCTGGTTTGTTGGCCGTGGCCATGTTAGCCGCTCACGATGAAAATTTATCGAACCAATTAGATGAGTGGCGTATGGCACAAAGTGAGGCTGTCGTGTCCAAGGTGCAGCGCTAATCATGAATAATATACCGGATTCTTTTACCCCTGTTGCGCCAAATGGCTGTGTTGGTATTTTGGGGGGTGGTCAGTTAGGGCGTATGCTGTCTATTGCGGCAGCGCGGATGGGACTGCATACCCATGTTTTTTGTCCAGAAGAAAAAAGCCCGGCTGCAGAAGTTTCTGCCTTGCATACCATAGCCTCATATACGGATGAAAAAGCGCTGACTGAATTTGCCAACTCGGTCAATGTCGTGACCTATGAGTTTGAAAATGTTCCTGCAAAGACAGTTATGATCTTAAGTCAATTGGGGTTAAATGTAGCCCCTGGAGCGAAGGCCCTTGAAATTGCACAAGATCGTTTAAAAGAAAAAGAGTTTGTCATTAGCCTAGGGGGGCGAACGCCGCTTTATCATCCTGTAAATGATTTGGAGTCTTTGGGGGATGGGTTGAAGATCACGGGGCGCCCGGCAATTTTGAAAACCCGGCATCTTGGCTATGATGGCAAAGGGCAAACCCGTATTGGGATGGAGAATGATAATCTTGACCGTACATGGGAAGAAGCTAAAATCTATGCTTGGGAAGAAGTTGGGGCGCAGCCCTCTATTCTTGAGGCGTTTATCCCGTTCGAGCGTGAGATATCTGTAATTGCGGCGCGAGGGCGCGATGGCGATATTGCGATTTATGATCCACCGGAGAATATTCACCGCGAAGGTATTCTAGATCAATCTCATGTGCCGGCGAAAATAAGTGTTGAGACATATGAGAAGGCCTGTAATCTTACCAAAACAATGCTTTGTGAACTCGACTATGTCGGTGTTATCGGGGTTGAGTTTTTTGTTATGGAAGATGGTGATGTTTTGGTCAATGAGTTTGCGCCGCGTGTTCACAATTCCGGGCATTGGACGGAAGCGGCGTGTATGATTTCACAATTTGAGCAGCATATTCGGGCTGTGTGTGGGTGGCCTTTAGGGGCAACAGATCGTCATAGTGATGCTGTCATGGAAAATTTGATTGGAGAAAAGGTTAAATCATGGCCAAGCCTTAGTTTGTGTAAAGATAAAATGTTGAACCTTTATGGTAAGCGTGAGGCTCGGCCAGGCAGAAAGATGGGCCATATCACAACTTTGATTCAAAAATCATAAATTTTTTCAAAAACTTGCTCTGTTATTTTCTTGTCATGACCAATTTGGCCTTTTTCCTCACACGATAACCATGGCAATTAAGCATAGGGTGATTGAAATGATGCTATAAGTCATTCTTTTTTCTCATGTGTTGCAGTTCAACGTGTTCCCACAGATAAGCAAAATGCGTTAATGTCATCACTTTATTGACCATCTTTCGTGGATTGTATTACGCATGATAAACGAGGCATACATAACGTCTTTGCGCAATGCATGTGAAAACTTGAAAGCCGACCAGACTTTTTGTCGGTCTGTTTTTTGAGAATTACCTTAGTTTTGGAATTTTATGCCGCTTCGCCGGAATCAGACTCGGCGGTTTTTGCCTTGGATGCCTGATCTTTTGACGCGCCGTTTTCTTCTGCATCATCCAACACCCGGCGCTCTTTCAAAATATGATGATAAGCATAATTTATTCGTTGGGTAGTTTGGATAGCGGCTTTGACTAAATCTTCATCTAGGTCCAGCGCCGCAACCGTATCAGGATGAACTGTCTTGATACGATTTTTGTAAACTTTACGGATTTCTTCTAAAGAGGCGCTCGGTGAAACTTTCAAAACGGCATAGGCATCGAAGCTTTGTGATCTTTTTCGTCTGCGTCTACCGCCAGCTTTTTGTTGATGATTGGTTTTGCCACTATCGTCGGAATTGGCCCCTTGTCTTTTCTCGCTAGAGCCATCTTTTGCGTGGCCGCTTTCTTGCGAGCTGTAAAAGCGATCCTGCTCAGCATGATCCATGTGGGGGGTAACATCTTGCCCCGTTGTTTTAGCATTATTTCCATCTTCGACACTGAAAGGGTCTTTTTCAACAATTGAGATAATGTTGGATTTGGCCATAATCAGCGTGGTATTATCCATGCGCTTGACCGGGATAAAAAGGCGTGGATCATTTAACAAATCTATCAAGCGGTCACCGACTGAGAGAAATACGACGGCTTCAAAGGGTTTTTGTCCGTTGAGGGTAATTTCTACAAACTCTTCTAATTTGTATTTGGTTGCAGATTTTTCAAACATGTCTTGTGCCTATAATCATCAATCCCTGATGTGAGATTAGACGAAAGGGATTAAGAAGGCGTTTCTGAACCCTTATTTTGTAGCTGCAATAAAGACCAATTTTGTCGATATCAGGCGATGCGTTCATTCCCTATTAATCCACATAAACAATGGCTTAAGAGGAAAAACCCAAATGATGCCCGTGATCGCAAAAAACAGAATTTGAATGAGCTTATTTGCGGGAATAAAATCAGCAATAATGATGATTGCAATGAAATATACAAACATGGCGGGTAATAAGATTATGAGACCCACCAGTTTCTTTGTTCTTGGTGTCATAGTGGAAAGCCTTACCGCGATGAGTTGTTATGGCAAAAAAGCTAAACGTTCCCCGCGACGCAAAGACGCCTTCGCTTTTTCAAAAAAATCTTTCATACCGCTCTGATATGACAAAAGCCAATGATAAAATAATGCCAATTTCAACAAGCGCCACCAAAATCTCCTCGATTATGGAAAAAAAAGAAATTCGCTACGCTCGGCAGGTTTCAATGTGGTTATTTACGATGGCTATGTTGGTTGTCTTGATGGTTGTTGTTGGCGGAGCGACAAGGCTGACGGACTCAGGTCTATCGATTACCGAATGGAAGCCTGTTGTGGGCGCGCTTCCTCCTCTTTCTGATGCCGATTGGCAAAGTGAATTCCAAAAATATCAGCAAATCCCTGAATATCAGGAAGTTAATTTTGGTATGAGCCTTGGTGAATTTAAAACCATTTACTGGTGGGAGTGGGGGCATCGCTTGCTGGGACGGTTCTTAGGGGTCGCCTTTTTGATACCATTTATAGTCTTTGTGCTAACGCGCCAAATCACGGGGAGTTTTATCTGGAAGGGATTGGCGTTGCTATTGCTGGGGGGGCTTCAAGGGGCTTTAGGCTGGTATATGGTCAAGAGTGGTTTGTCGGACCGCGTTGATGTGAGCCAGTATAGATTGGCCGCGCATTTGGGGTTAGCGGTTTTCTTGTTCATGGTCTTGGTCTGGTTCGCCCTTGATTTGCGTATGAAAAGTCAAAAACCCCTTGCCGGCATTATCTTGCCTATTGGGCTCAAAATCTGGGCATTGTTGATGGTCGTGGCCGTGTATGGGCAAATCTTGTTGGGAGCATTTGTAGCGGGCTTGCGCGCAGGGCGCACCTATAATGATTGGCCCTTAATGGACGGAGCATTCATTCCTTCTGCATATTTTCAGGCGAAGCCGCGTTTTCTTGATCTCTTTGAGTCGATAGCTGCGGTTCAATTTAATCATCGGATGGGCGCATATTTCTTGTTCGCATTTGGCGTTCTGTTTTTTATAAAAGCACGACGAACGGCATTGGCTAAACCAGCGAAATTTTTATTGATGGCAATGAGCCTCCAGGCCGTATTGGGGATTGCGACATTGATGTTGAGTACGCCTCTATGGTTGGGATTATCCCATCAAGTGGGTGCCATGCTGGTTTTGTTTCTTGCGTTGCGGGCCGGGCATATCGCGATACATACCCCAAGCAAGTAAGTCACGTGAACCTACACCATGAGAAAATAGTTTTTATTGTGGCTTTACGGGTTGGAATTTGTTGAGGTCGAATTCAAATTCAGGGCCTTGGTCATTCTTGGTTTCACCGTCTTGAATATGCTGTCTTGGATTAACTGTGCCTGTTGTGGTGAATGCTAGAGCTCTTGCAACGGCAATGTAAGGGGTTAGTCTTACAGCGAATTGCGCCTCTTCATTTTCCTGTATAATGGCGACAAGCGCAATGGCGCCGAAGCGATAAAGGCCACCAAAATTACCCGAACCGAATGCCATCGTCTCGGCCATTTTCACGCCCTTGATATCATCAAAATCTGTCAGTTCTAAAATACCGAGAAGGTTAATCCCTTCGCTTTCACCTTCCAGCATATGAACCAACGCATTGTCACGATCTAAAACAATAAACCGTCGACGTGGTTGCTGCAATGAATCAGCAATGTGTGGTGTCTCATACGCAATTTGAAAATCCGCTGGGTTGGATACAGGTATTTGGACACTATCAGCAGATACGAAAGGTTTGTGTATTTTCCCAGTTGATGAAAGGGTGAACACTTCATGAGTCAGAGGATCGACGGCACAACTGATTAATTTTTCTGACCGTGTTTCGTCATCTAATTCTTCTACAGAATATCCATTTGAGGGTGTTGTGGAAATGGAAAATATTTTGACGGCCACATCTGAGAGGATATAAAGTCTCAGGCTTTCGTTTAAGCTATCGATTGTCAGGCAAAAATCGGTAAGATTATCCTTGTAGGGAATGGATACTAAGTTCTCCCTGATTTTTCTGGAGGCATTACTAATGCTAAAAAATCGAAATGCCTGATTATCCTTGTCAAAAATTGTAAAAATGCCTTTGGCAAATTTTTCTTCATCCACATCTGTTGCAGAGGCATTGATTGGTGTCGCGGGAAAATAAGTGAGGGATATGCCTTGCCCATTGACAGGCCCAATATCAGCTGTGAGCTCAGGTAAGGCATTTTTTCCTTCAGGAGTTTGTGTGTATATCCCGTTTGAGGTCGCTGCAATGATAAGGCCGTTAAACGTGACATTTGGATGATTCCAAAATGCGAGCCCAGTGACAGAAGCTTGAACAGCAATTGGTTCATCGGTAGTTGCAACGGCTTGTGGTACAAAAGGATCAAATTTTGGCTCTGTTGGTGATTTGTCTTTTGTCGGAGATGCGGGGATTGTCTGTGAAGGGGAAGGGTCTGTGTTGCGCTCACAGGCGCTAATCAACGCGCAGATCAATAACAGCGTCACTAGGCTTGATCCTATCTTGCGAAAAATGGGTAGTAGCGTTTTGATTGCAACTTTATACATGGATCTTTCCTATGAAATTTTCATGATCTTGCGATATTCTATAGATCTAGCAATGGGTCTGTCGATGGCTTTGTTGAGCAAAAATAAAGCATTTAATTTGGGTTGGCTGGGTGTCGGCTTTTGCCTCGCCGGTGAGAAACTGATAGGATAACTGAGGGTTGGCGAATTCAAAATGCGATCTCTTTATACAATGAGGTCTTTCAAATAAAGAATTGGGTATAATAATGATCAAGTTCTCCAGACAAAAAAAGGCCATTTTCATATTAGGGCTTGTTGTGTTGCTGGCCTCGGGATGTGCAACACAGGCAAAGCCTGAAGAAGTTTGTAGTTCGGAATGGATCAGTAAGCGTACTAGCGCAGCAATGTCAGAGTTTGAGCGTGATGTCAGGCCAATGATGCGCACTTTGCGTAAGTCCGGTTCCGCTCTTCAGTCCGGTAATTTTAGGGGTATACAGACAGCCCGTTTATTAAATGCGGCGACTAAGATGCTTGATCGGATGGAAAAGAGCCAGGCTTTGAAAGATGTGCGCCTCGTAGGACAGACTTGTAACGATCCTGACCTTTTAATAACAACTTTTTCACAATTTATGGAAGATCAAGGGGTGCCGCAACAGGCTATTGATATGCTTAAAAATGCCCAAAGTTTGATCAATGGGGACACTTGACTTCTACTCGCCCTCTTACGCGCCCACGGTCAAATCGGCTGTTACGCCGTAAATTTTAAATCAAAGTGCTCAATAACTGGCTATCAGGGGGGGGGCAATTGTAGAGGTATCATGGTCAGAACTTTTGGGGTTTTGATCGAGTCAAATCGCAGATTGAGAATTTTTGTGTTCGCGCTTTTGATAAATATGGCGCGTGATTTATCGTGCGCGGCACGTACTCATGCGAGAAGCGTGAAATTTCACTAACGAAAAGTGTGCGTCTTTATATTTTATTTATATTTGTTAACGCCTCGTTAACAAACGCAGTTTCAAATGTGTCTACGTTTCTTTCAAACACTTTTCAGGTTTCAGTATGGCATCAAATCAGGCTCATAACCGCACGGACAACGTGTCTGGTCATTCGTCAAAGGCATTGATGGAACCAGATCGTGCTGAAAATACTGATTTTCCCCCTTTAGTGCACCTTGACTCAAAAGCCCTTGAAAATTCAAAGGGTGCGGCTTTTCCGGAAAATCCATACGAAAGAAAAATAGATCCTTCCAACCCCGTGCATGCCCTTCAAGATCAACTTGAAGCTCGTGTTGATGGGCAAGGTAAGAAAACCTCTATTGGTGATGTGACGGATGCTACCAGACTATCTGCCCCGGGATTCACTGAGAAAAAAAGAACTCGCGAGTATTTATCACGTGCGGCGACACTGCATCTGATTGATCGTTTGGCAAAGCTTGGACCCTCGGCGATCTTAATTATGATGAGCGGTGCATTTTATTTTGCGGTTTCATTTTTTGTTGTGGCCCCGATAGAGACAACCCTATGGGCAGCTATGGTGTTGTTATCGGGGGGGCGACTATTGCTGCATAATCGAGCATTTCTGGCTGGGGATAAGAAGATTGCCAGTAGGCAGTTACGATTTAGAGCTTATCACACGGTGAGTTTACTGGTTTTCTCAACGGCAATAGCGGCGGTATTACCACTTCTGGGGGGGTATGCGGATCAGCTCGGGCAAACGCAATTGATGGTCAATGTCATCTTGTTTGTTGCTGTTATTGGTGGGGGGCTGCAACTCCCCCATGCAAGAGCCTCTCTTGCGATTTTAATCCCCATTGTCATAAGTGTTGTGTGTTTTGGTGGGCAAAATGTACAATTATCCTCATCGCTGATTTTCATTGCCAGCTTGGCAGGCGGGGCTATCGTGGCATTGTTTACATTGACCGGGCGTTTACTCATGACTAGGGCTCGGCGTAAATACCCGCGAACGGTTTACAGGTCTCAGTTTGAGCGGCAAGTTCGACTGCATTTCCGGCGCAAGGCGTTGCAGCCAATGACGACTTCGCGGCGTATGGTCCATCAAAAATCAGCATCAATTGTATGAGAGCCCAATTCAAAATTCTACTTTTGCTGCCGGCAAAAGAGTTTTTCTGCGCTTGGGGTACTCGTGTATAATGTGCGCATTGTGTTCTGGTTCTCGAAAACCCCGTTTTCTTTATACAAAAGCGAATTTTGAATCGAACTGCGAACAATTCTTCTTTTTAAATTGTGTCAATTCCCGGTTTATGAAGCATATGAGCAATATTGATGAAAGTGCTACGCTTGGTGATTATCTATATTGGTCAAAGTCACCTTTTGTGTTGAGATCGGCGCAACAAACCCCTCGATTTTTTTGATTTTAAACATTTTCGTGTTCATGCCGGTGGGGGCAAAATTTAACCGAAATGAGAGTTGACGCTCCCGCAAATCGGGTTCAAGACAAATGATGCCGTTTTGGAGGCTTTTACAGCCTGGATATTATTTTCGGCAAATATCGTATACGTGCCAGGCGATGCTGAGATGGTTGATCGGCTTGGTAATATGCGATGCAAAAAAATAAATTAGAGCAAAACAATGATTCAAGCGATCACCTTTTGCTCATGTGTTCGCGCCGATTTTATGGCGGGAATGAGTTCGGTATTCTGGATGAGGGTGCAATGACGTTAACGGACAAAAATGCAATTAAAGGATCAACGTCAATCAAGGGGGAGCAATCGGATCGTATTACATCTCTTTCTGCTATCGAAGATGAAAAAGTACTATCGGAGTTACTGGCTCTGGCACAAAATGAAGATTTTGGAGATGCGGCAGACTCTGGGAGTGCCCCTGCCGATTTTATAAAATTGCTGGAGCAATTTGTTCGTTTTGGCACCGGGGAACAATTTATCTGGGATTACCCTGAAGAATTGTTTTTAAGAGTCAAGCGTGTTTGGGCCGAGACGGCAACGCGTAAAATTGGTGAACCACTGATCAGGTTTCAACTTGTATCGTCAATAACAACGCCGGGGGCAAGCGGGGAAAAGTCTAAAAAAAGACTAATGCTATGCATCTGTACGGATGATAAACCCTTTCTTGTCGATAGTGTAACGGCTGCATTGACCGATGCGGGGAAGTCAATCACCTTTTTCGCCAATACAATTTTGGAGGGAAAGCGCAATCAAAGAGGCGAGCGTGATGTCGCTGGAAGTCATGTGCGTGAGTCTGTAATTTATGCAGAATTAGATCTGCCGATTAATAATAGTGAAACAACAGATCTTGAGGCTGCGCTCACAGAGGTATTAACAGAGGTCGATGCCGCAGTTTGTGATTGGCAATCCATGCGTGAGCGCATGATGAATGCGATTGCCGGAATTGAAAGGCTCCACGAGAGTGAAGCAGAGTTAAGCGAAAAAACGAATTTACAAGAAGTTTCAGCATTTTTGAAATGGCTACATGAAGCGCATTTCTCGTTTCTTGGTGTGCGCCGTTATCTTTGTGAAAAAGTGAATGGGAATATTCTTTTTACTCATGTTCCAGAGCAAGATTTAGGCATTTTGAAAAACCCCTCCCGGCGTATTTTGAAAAACACTTATGTTGAGGGAGGGGAGTTATCTGAGGCGGTAGCCACATTTTTAAAATCAGATGAACCTATTTTACTCGCAAAAGCCAATTCAAAATCTTTGGTGCATCGGCGGGTTTATCAAGATTATATCGGTGTCAAACTTTATGATGATCATGGAAATATGATTGGCGAAGACCGGTTTATTGGGTTGTATACTGCGGACGCTTATAACATGCCTGCATCAGATATTCCTTTGTTACGGGAAAAAGTGTCGGCTGTGCTTGAGCGCGCACCCTTTGTTGATGGTAGTCATAATCAAAAAGCTCTGATTAATATTCTAGAGACCTACCCGCGTGATGAATTGTTTCAAACTGATGTTGATACCATAGCTGAAAGTAGTTTCGAGATTTTGCGTCTTTATAAAAGGCCAAGAGTAAAATTAATCATGCGGCGTGATAGATTTAATCGATTTGTCTCAGCCTTTGTATATGTGCCACGCGATCAATTTAACTCAGATCGGCGTGAAGCCATCGGTAAGTTACTGGCTACAGCATTTGAGGGGCGTGTGTCTGCGTTTTACCCATTTTTTGGTGATGCGGCCTTGGTTCGAGTGCATTTTATTATCGGTTTAAATCCCGGTGCCCCTCAAGGACCGGGTATTGCTTCGCTAACAGATGATATTCGAAAAATTTGTCGCGACTGGGAAGATGATTTGTTAGAGCAAATTAGAGTTGCTCACGATGGGGTTGCGCCTCGGGGGCTTTTTGAACGTTATCATAAGGCGTTTGAACTGGGGTATAAAGATCATATCCCAACATCCGAAGCGCTTGGTGATATAGCCGAAATTGATGGATTTGGCGATCAAGAAGTGATCATTCGCGCTTATAATAGAGCGGAGGATCGTAAAAACGGCTTTCGGGTAAAGATCTTCAAAAAGATAGCACCTCTTCAGCTTTCGGAAATTATTCCCACATTAGAAAATTTTGATTTGAAGGTCATTAGCGAGGATACATATGAGGTGAATCCTGCACCAGAAGAAAACTCAGACGGTTGTGAAAAATTCTGGATTCAAGATTTTCATGTTGAGGCAAAAGCAAAACAAAAACTTGATATTTCCCTTTTTAAGACAGAGTTTGAGCAAGCGTTAACGGCTATACTTTTGGGGCAGTGCGAAAATGATGGGTTTAATGCGCTGGTGGTTGCGGTTGGTTTGAACTGGCGCGAAGCTTGGCTTCTGCGTGCATGCGCAAAATATCATTTGCAGGCTGGATTTTCGTTTTCACAAAATTATCTTGAAGAAACATTACGGATACATCCCCATATAACGCGTCTATTAATTCAAGTATTTCATGCGCGTTTTCGCCCCGATAACCGTGATAGATCAGAGCGGGATGAACATGCAAATGGATTTGTGAAAACCATATATTTGGCACTGGATGAGGTGACGTCTCTTGACGAAGATCGTATTATTCGGCGGTTTTTAAATTTATTAATGGTTCTTGTGCGAACGAATTATTATCAAATTGATTATTCCGGAAATTATAAAAGCGCAATTGCCCTTAAAATTGATGCACAGGAATTAGAGGAGTTGCCTAGTCCTAAACCCTATAAGGAAATTTTTGTTTCTGGTCCAATGGTGGATGGTGTGCATCTGCGCTTTGGGCCGATCGCTCGTGGTGGTCTGCGCTGGTCAGATCGAAAAGAGGACTTTCGAACAGAAATTCTGGGGCTTGTTAAGGCCCAGCGTGTGAAAAACGCTGTCATTGTTCCAACGGGTTCAAAGGGTGGTTTTTACCCCAAGCAAATACCGAGCGAGAAAAGTAAGGCCGTGCAATTTGAAGCTGGGCGCGCGGCATATAAGCTTTACATAAACGCCTTGCTCGATGTTACTGACAATATTGTAAAGGGTGGTATTGTTGCGCCAGAGGGTGTGTTTTGTTTTGATGAGGTCGATCCATATCTCGTTGTTGCTGCTGATAAAGGGACAGCAACATTTTCAGATACGGCAAATGAAATCTCATTAGAGCGTGATTTTTGGCTCGGGGATGCTTTCGCCTCTGGGGGTTCTGTCGGATACGACCATAAAGTTATGGGGATTACGGCACGCGGTGGCTGGGAGGCTGTGAAGAGACATTTTCGCGAAAAAGGTAAAGATATTCAATCTGAACCCTTTAGTGTTGCAGGTGTCGGGGATATGTCCGGTGATGTGTTTGGCAATGGAATGTTGTTATCAAAGCATATTCGTTTGATCGCGGCGTTTGATCATCGTGATATTTTTATTGATCCAGATCCGGACGTTAAAGCTTCGTATGAGGAGAGAAAGAGATTATTTGAGCTAGGGCCATCTTCCTGGCAGGATTATGATAAAGATTACATTTCAAAGGGAGGCGGTGTTTTTTCTCGCAAATCCAAATCCATCACTTTAACGCCGCAAATAAAAGAGGCTCTCGGAACTGTCGCTGAAACCCTCACACCAAATGAGTTGATAAAAACAATTTTGAAAAATCCAGTAGAGCTATTTTGGTTAGGGGGTATTGGGACTTACTTTAAGGCTGTTGGTGAGGAAGATTGGAAGGTCGGAGATCGTGCTAATGATAATATTCGGATTAACTCTGATGAGATGCGCATGCAAGTTATCGGAGAAGGTGCGAATTTGGGCTTAACGCAAAAAGCCAGAATAGCTTTTGCAGAAAAAGGCGGTGCAATTAACACTGATGCCATTGATAATTCTGCGGGTGTTGATTCATCAGATCACGAAGTCAACATTAAGATATTGTTACGCGAAGCGATTGAGAGAAAAATACTACCAGAAGCGAAACGTAATGATTTGCTCTCATCAATGACCGAGGATGTGGCTCTTTATGTTTTGCGTCATAATTACGAACAAACGCGGGCTTTGAGCCAACTGGCGACTACGGCTGAAGCTGATCTTGATGGGCAAAGCCGCTTTCTGGTTGCGATGGAGGAGGAGGGGCGCATTGATCGCGAGGTTGAAGATTTACCTAGTCATGAAGCCATAGAAATCATGAAGGAACAGGGGCGAGGCTTATCTCGTCCTGAACTCGCTGTATTAATGGCCTATGCAAAATTATGGTTGATTGACGCATTGGTGGATAGCAAATTGCCGGATGATGAAATGTTACACCATGAATTGGTTGAATATTTCCCTGCGGCTCTCCATGAATTTAAGGTGGCGATTGAAAATCATCGTTTGCGGCGAGAAATTATAGCAACTCGCATGGCAAACGAAATCGTCGATACATGTGGCATTTCCTTTGTCCATGAGGCAATCACTGTAACGGGAGCGAGCGCTGAAGAAATATGTATATGTTATGAAGCTGCGCGCCAAATTTATGATCTCAGAGATTTCTCACAAATGATCAAACAGCTTGATAATATTGCGCCGGCGCGCACGCAAAATGATCTCTATTTTGAGGCGGCGACTTTGTTGAAAGAGCAGACATACAGATTAGTTACAGACATTGAGGTCTTGAATAAGCTGGCTACGGGCGGCTTGGAATCTGTCATTGCTCTTTACAAAGATCAGGTTATGGATATTCGAAAGTCATTTAAAGAAATCGCTCCCCCTGATGCTGCGGATACAGTTGAACGCAGAAAGCAAAAATGGATCAAACGCGGTGCACCGGAGGCTGTCGCAAAAGAAGCGGCTTTATTCCCTTCGCTGGAGCGTGCTTTCGATGTCGTTGATATTTCAAATGCGACTGGATGGGATAATCAGTCAGCAGGCAGCGTGTTTTTTGCCTTGGGGCGGCAGTTAAAACTCGATATTGTAAGAGAGTTTTTGCGCAATCAACCGCCCCTTGAAAATTTTGATAAACGTGCGACACGTCGATTGATGGAAGAAATTACGCGTCAACAAAAAACTTTAACCCTCAATGTTATCGATATGAAATCGAATGACCCTAATTCCAAAGATGGGAAATGGCTCAATGATATCATCACAAATTGGCGTGAGCGATATGAGTTCGAAATTATACGGTATCATAAATTCGCTGACGATATTGATTTAGCGGGTCAATCGCCATCTGTCAGTAAACTCTCGTTATTAGCACTTCAGCTTGCGGAGTTAAACGAACGTATGACCACGGCTTGATGAATATCGCGTCGTGAGTTTTGTAGTAATAGAGATTTAATATGAAGCAAGATATCCCTCCTTTTTCCGTAAATATTATTCCTGTGACACCATTGCAGCAAAATTGCTCTTTAATTCGAGCAAGTTCTGGTAAAGCGGCGATTGTGGACCCAGGTGGTGAGGCGGAAAAAATTTTTCAAGCCGCAGAAAAACTGGATGCTCAAATTGAACAGGTATGGCTCACTCATGGGCACCTTGATCATGCGGGGGGAGCTGAAGAAATTAAACGAAAAACAGGGGCCAAAATAATTGGCCCCCATAAAGAAGATACTTTTTGGCTCGATCAAATTGAAGATAATTATGCAAAATACGGTATGGCAGGTATGGGAGAAAACTGTAAACCGGATCAATGGTTGAATGATGGTGATGTATTGGATTTGGACGGCATCAAATTTGATGTGGTTTATACGCCCGGCCATACGCCAGGTCATGTCGTCATTTATCACCAAGGTGTTAAACTGGCTTTTGTTGGAGATGTTTTGTTTGCGGGCTCGATAGGACGGACGGATTTTCCGCGTGGGGATCATGCAACTTTAATTGCTTCTATTACTAATAAGTTATGGCCTCTTGGTGAGGATATGCAATTCGTTCCCGGCCATGGTGCAATGTCAACTTTTGGCAAAGAACGACAAAGCAATCCCTTTGTTGGTGATCAAGTAACGGGATATAAAGGGGCGCAAAAAAAAGATGCGGATGCGATTGCGCAAAAGTTGGCGAAACGCTGGCAATAGAGATTGAATGCGGGCATTCCCAATTTGACTATCGACTCTCATTAAGCTGGCCCTCGCTTTGCAATAGTTAAGGCATGTTTCATGTCTTGAGAGTCAGCGAATGCTTTGTTTGAGAGAATATTATATAAAATACAAAGAGTTACAGCGTTTCTGTTATTCTCGAAATTTTGCTAATGCGGGTAAATTTTTGCCGTGCGGGCATTTTTTGCCTACTCGTGTGGGGCGCGAAAGTTCACATGAACGCATTTTTTATCTACTTAATCCGGGAGAGCGAGCATGAGTGGTCTCAGCTCTATATTAAATATTGCGACCTCTGGTGTCCTGGCGCAACAAACGGCAATTGCTGCAACAGCTGAAAATATTGCGAATGTCACCACTCCTGACTTTACCCGCCGTGAGGTCAATTTTTCTGCAGATCCTGTTCCTGGCCAATTTTCTGGCGTGAGCGTAGATATAGCGCGCGCTGCGACAAATGATTTTTTGCAAAACGCGGCCAGTTCTGGTGCGAGTGATGCGGCGGGCTTGTCACGAATTGCGGATGCTCTGTCTCGAGTCGTTGATAGTTTAGGTAGTACCGGGGACAATCTCTCATTTGCCAATCGTGTTGATGAGGCGCTCGCGTCTCTGGTTCGATTGAATGCGTCTCCGGCTTCTCCGGCAGCACAGGCAGAAGCTGTTGCTAATCTCGATGCCGCGTTTGCTGCTTTTGCCCGCACGCAAAGTACAATTCAAGGGGAAATAGATCAAGCGACGACCGGGCTTGGTTTTGAGGTCGAACGCGTGAACCAGCTCCTCGAGGACGTTTTTATTTTAAACACGCAAATTGCTGCGAGTGGGGATAATGCGTCAGGGCCGCAAGATGCGTTATCGGCGAGGATCTCGGAACTTTCTGAATTATTGTCCATAGATGTCAGCCGGGATGATATTGGCCGCGCAACCATCGCTACTGGTGAGGGGCGCATCCTTGCCAATGCGAGTGGCTTTGCCGCTCTTCGTATATCAGGTGCGACACTCGGCGTGACTGACATATCGACTAGTCCAAACAATGCAGGATTGATTGCAAATGATATCGGCAATGAAATTTCTGGAGGCTCTTTGGGGGGCAGTTTAAGTTTACTTGCAAATGATCTTCCGCAATTAGCGTCTCTAATATCAAATGCGCAAACAGCTTTTGCTAATGCTCTGAATACTGCATCAGCAGGAAATACGCGATTTCCTGCGCCAGTATCATTAATCGGAACACAGATTGTTACCGATGACGCCATTAATTCGTTATCAGGCCAAACAACGCTTGCACGTATTGATAATCAAGGAGTGTTACTAGGGCGAATTGATATTGATTTTGAAAATAATACGCTGAGTGTTGATGGCGGCCCTGCGCAAGGATTTACACCGAGTATAGCTGGCTTCATTGATGCTTTTAATAATAATGCGGCAATAAATATTGGGGCTGATATCAATAATGGCGTGTTGTCATTGAATACGCTAAATCCCAACGGTGAGGGGTTGGCGTTGTCGGGCGATAGCGCTGGGTTTGGCGCTCTCTTAGGGCTTAATCCAATTGCGATTAATACTTCTGGCGGTTTCCAAGTTAGCGAAGCAATCCGTAATAATCCTGCAAGTCTGGCCAGAGGCCGTGTGGATTTAACGGGTGCGGTTCCCGGCGATGTGGTTGCAGGCCTTAATGACGGTTCAGGCGCGGCCGCATTATTTGCGGCAGGGCGGACGCAATCTGACGCAATCGCGAATGTTATCGGTGAAATCGGAGCGCGCAGTATTAATGCCGAAAGCCGCGCCAATGTTGCGCAGGCGTTTAATGAGGATATTGCTGCTCGCTTGACCGCAGAAGGGGGCGTTAATCTGGAGCAGGAGCTTTCAAATTTAATCTTGTTCCAGCGCTCATTTAATGCCAATGCGCGGGTCATTGCCGCTGCTGATGAACTGTATCAGTCAATATTGGCGTTGATTTAGGAAAGTAATCTATGACGACGGTTTCACAGTTAGGTTTGCAACAAGCATTATTGTCGGGCTTTCAACGTGCTCAGCAATCGAGTGAGGCGACTACCTTACAATTGGCAAGTGGTAATCGTGCAGATAATTTTTCTGGCTTGAGCATTGATGGAGGCATTGGGGCAATTGCATTGGTTGAAGCAGACGGGATCGTGACAAGGCTAACTGCTTTTGAAAATAATATTAATTTGGCGGGTGCTCGATTTGAGCGTCAAGCCATTAATTTTGATATTATTAGTTCTACACTGATTGATTTAAGAAAAGACGTTGTCAACGCCTTATCTTCTGGTGAGCGGGAGGCTTTGGGAGAACGGTTGCAACGGGCGGCTGATGCGATAGTGAGCGCTCTTAACGATAGTGTTAATGGACAATTTATCTTTGGCGGGGTGGATAATCGTGAGCGCTTAGTAACACTGTCCCCTGGTTCGTTTGAAGCAATTTTGCAAGATGGAAATAATATTCGTGAAACGTTGGTGCAATTGGATGAGGATCTACTTGTTAGCGGCGGGCCGCTTGCCGGGCAATTTGGCCAAACTATTTTTAATACACTTGAGAGCTTAAGGTCGGCGTTGGAAAATGGTGAGACCAGCATTGAATCTTTGCAAAACTCCCTTGTTAGCCTTGATCAAGATATTTCTCAAATTACGCAACTTCAGGAAGAGGTGGGCATACGGCAAAATCAAGTTAGTGCTGCGCGCTTGCAAAACAGACTGACATCTGATCTTGCTCAATTATCTGCCGCAGATATTGAAGATGTTGACGTCGCTGAAGCTCTATCGAGGCTATCTCAAGATCAAGTTGCAATACAGGCGGCCGCACAGGCTCTGTCGATTGCAACTCAAACTTCCATCCTAAATTTTATATAAAACAGTTCTTATGACCGTAGTGAATGGCAAATAGCTTTTTAAGCGACGGGCTTACTCGGCTTGCTCTTCGCTACCACTTGTGAAGTTTGAAAACACATCATCCAAATTAACTTTGCTGCTTTCTTCTTGCGCGGCTTCTGTCGCATTTGTTGGCAAAACAGATTCTTCGGTGGGCATTAATGTTGGACCTTCAGGTTCTGCAGGGGCCATTTTAGCTCTGCGCGCTGCGGCCTTGCGTACTTGCTCGTCAAGGTCGATTTGTGTGCATAGGCCAAATCCAACAGGATCACGAGGTTCAAGATTGGCGGAATTCCAATGTGTTTTATCACGAATGGCTGTGATGGTTGATTTTGTCGTGCCAAGTAACTTCGAGATCTGCGAGTCTTTTAATTCCGGGTGATGCTTTACCAACCAGGCAATGGCATCGGGTCGGTTTTGTCGGCGTGAAACAGGGGTGTAACGTGGTGCCTTTTTCTTGGGGGCAGCAATGATTGTTTTTGGCCGCGATAATTTGAGCTTATAGTTAGGGTCGTTTTGCGCTTTTTCGATTTCATCACGAGTAAGTTGATTGTTTGTAATCGGATCAATTCCACGCACGCCGCCGCTGACATCACCGTCCGCGATACCGCTTACTTGGAGCGGGTGCAATTTGCAAAACTCCGCAATTTGATCAAAAGAAAGGGATGTATTGTCGATCAGCCAGACAGCAGTCGCAATCGGCATCAAAGGTTTATCGGACATGGAATAAGCTCCGTTTAATTTTTAACTCTCGTCCCTCTCAGCGGCGCAAATACATGTTGACTGGCGGGCCGTTTGGGCCGCCACGCCAGACCATTGTTCTTGGGGAGGGCGTTGGTGCACGATGCACTTGATGCTTATATAAGCCGTTTTGCGCAGGTTGCCAAGAATTATTGAGGTAATAGGGGAGTTTTCTTTCAATTTTAAGGGTTTAACCGCCTATTGGATGGAGGGGAGAGCCTTTGAAATCGCCAATTTCGAAAAAATAAAGTGTCTTAACGGGGCGTCCATTGAGGGTCATAGTTTGTTCGTCAATCTTGATGACTGTGTCAAACCAAGGGGAAACATCGATCGCACTTTCTACAGTGGTTATATAGAGTGTCTTGAGGCTGTCTTCAGGTTTAAAAGGTATGAAAGCTTCATAATGGTCATCGATCTTATGGTTGGAATTCCAAGACACAAAATTACGCCCTTCTTGTTGACCATAGTAAAGGATTAGTCCAATGAGCTCACGATCATCCGCCATGACCTGATCGTATTGATTGGCAAGTTGGACAATCCGCTCTCCTTGTGTCTCCCAACCGCGAACTCTTTTGGTCGCGTTCGATAAGCCGAGAAAATCTAACAAAGCAAAATTACTAAAGCCAATTGCAAGCACAATCATGACAGCCAGATTGAGCGTATGATTAACTGTCAGCCAAATTTGTTTGCGATGATGGATGAAACCAGCACATACGAGAACAAGAAATGCGGGATATGCAGTGGCGCCCCAATTTGCGTGCGCTCGCGATATAAATGCTTGTATGCTGACAATAACAATCGGGGTTAACGCAAAAAATAATAATAGCTTTTGATAAGATGAGTTGATGGTATTTTTTGTGCCGGGGCTGCGTAATTTGTTGAATGTTGAAAACGAAGCGAAGAATATTACTGGTCCGAGAATGCCGATTTGCGCGCCTAAAAATTCCAGCAATTCTAAAGGATGAAATAGGTTTTCTTTCCAGTTCGCATTCGCAGCGGTGTGGCTGATAGTGAGAAAATCATTACGGATGTTCCACCATATGTTTGGTGCCAAAATTGCTACCATGATCAATAAAGGTAATATCAGTGATTGCAACAGCTGCTTACTGCGCCATTGCGATGATGTAAAAATTCCCAGTATAGCGGCGATAAAAAAATACACCATGGCATATTTTGCAAGTATGCCAAGACCAAAACAAATCCCTAAACTGATTTTATCGATCAATGGCGGCTTTTCTTTGTTGTCATATTCGATGAATTTTAATAATCGAAAAAAGAAATAAAGTGCGCCACTCCAAAAAAATAGAAGAACAACATCTGTAGACATGATGGACGATGAAAAAATAATACCAGGCATTAATAACCACGCCGTTGCAATCCAAAAGCCAGTCTTTGAATCAAAAAGCAATTTTCCTAAGCCAAATAGAAAAATTGCACTTCCACCATGTAAAATGGGAGCGGCGATACGCACAGCCCATTCTGCATCTCCAAAAAGTGCAGTGGTAAAAGCAATTGTCCATGCAATAAGTGGTGGCTTTGAAAAATAACCGAAATCTAAATTTTTACTCCAAAACCAGTATTGTGTTTCATCAGGACCAAGATTTAAATCACTTAGAAACAATAAACCTATTCTAATCGAAATAATGCCAAACCAGAAGATTGCAAATGCTTGAACCGGATTTGGTCTGACCCATTTTTCAATGGTTTTTGTGGCATCGCGAAAGGGGGACAAAACAGGGTTGAAGATAGATAGCATGTTTATAACTTCTCGGTGTTTGAGACATAAAGCGTGAGGGAAACAGAGTTCCCATTTGAATAGTTGAAACCGTTGATTTTTGCGAGTGGCTGAACTGATAAATTATTGTTTTCGATGTGTTCTAAAAAACTATTTAGAAATTTTTGCTCAATAAAAACGGGTTGACCTTGTTTCTCTAAAGCTAACACAGCAAGCATTGGATCATCAGTAAGAGTTGTTTGCGTACCCAAAAGAAACACAGCAGAGGGCTCGTAATATCCAACAATGGTGACGGGAGAGGAGTGGGAATCTTTATCGCCCGCACGATGGTAATTGTGTTCTTTTAAGGATCTGGAAAGTGCGACAGAGACCCCTAATTTATCGAGTGAGGGTAACACGACCATTAATAGGCTAGCACAGGCAAAGAGGCTCAAGCCTACACTCATGATTGTGGCTTGATAAACCTTGCCTCTCCAATAGTTGGATATTGTGATTATGATCCCCGCCCCTAAAATAAGTGCGAGTAAATACGCAAGATAATCGATCCTACCGGTTTTAAATATGTGAGGGAGCCCCAAAATTGCGAGGCCGACCCCAAGACCAATACTGCTAAAAACGAGCATGCTTATGATTTTAATCTTTGCTGCATAGAGATGTTGTTGCCGATGAAAATCTATAACCGTGGCCGCGATGAGAAGAGCGACGGCGGGGTATAGGGGCAGAACATAGTGGGGAAGTTTGGTTGCAGTGAGTTCAAAGAGTAACCATGCAGGCACTATCCAGGAAATTAGAAACCAGAAATTGGGGCTAAGTTTATTGGCCCATATATGCTTGATCGCTGGCAATAACATGTGAGATGCAGGCCAAAGCAAAAGGGGTAGTAATAGAAAATGATATCCAGGGGGACCTGAGTGATGCTCCTGAATTTGACCTAGTTTGCCGAACATGTCTTTGCCCAGGCTTTCGGCAAAGAATCGTCCTTGCGTAGCTTCATCAATTGCCAATATCCAAGGTAACAGGCAAGCACTGAATATAAATAATCCAGATATCGGTTTTAGCGCTTTCAAAAACGAAAAGGCAAATGATCTTCGCTCTATAAGGTTAGGCTGTATAATGAGGGTTAGGAACGTCAAGCCCGTTATTAAAGGACCAATCGGTCCTTTAATAAAAACAGCTGCAGTGAATGAAAGCCAGAATAAAAGAGCATAACCCCAATTATGGATAAAGAGCTTGCGGGGGCGTGTGGGAGTTGATTTTGGCTTCAGCCGAGGGAATTGTTGGCGATAAACTTGCGCAAGTGAAAACTGAGTGGTGCAGATCATGGCCAGAAGCATGGCGTCTGTTTTGGCAATTGTTGCTTCAGCCATTAAAGCAGGGGAGGCGGCCAGTAAGATTGCGCCTAAAAAAGCGGTTTGGTGATCAAACAAGGCGCGTCCAAGCCCCCATGTCATGAAGATAGCAATGATGGCTCCGATAACCGAAGGAACTCTATAGGCCCAGATCTCGCGCTTTTGTGGTGCCGAAAAAAAATGGACGCTTGTAGATTGTAACCAATATATTCCCGCAGGTTTTTTATTTCGTTCCTGATCTTGAAATTTGATGGTGACAAAATCACCAGATTCCAGCATTTGTAAACTTGCTTGGGCAAACCTTGCTTCATCTCTGTCCAAGGGGGGGAGTGTTGTTATTCCCGGTAAGCTTGCGATGAGTGCAATAAAAAAAAGCGCCGCTGCATGGAAGTGTGGGGGTATTGAGTACGGGTTGAGCCTGGTCAACAATTTTGAGAACCTTGACATATACACCATCTTGAAATGAGGGCGCCAATATGCGGTGCCACTCGATAGTTTTCTTCTCTTTTTGGCGGATCTGCGTTAAATCATATCATTGCGACAGCCGATAAAGTGCTTATTGGCTTTCTTTACGGTAATGGCAAGCTCACGGACCTGAAAAATGATCGAACTTCCGACCCCCAACTTTACGCCTCATATCGTGAAAGTGTTGAGTTAATGGATAATGCTTTTTCAGTCGATAAAGGAGATAGTATAACTACTGTCGAATACGGGGTTAGTGTCGTCACGCCGATGTATAATGAAGCGGGCGGCGCGGCAATTTTGATTAAAGAACTCCATGCTGTTTTAAAAACAATCGGAGATATGCCCTGGGAGATCATTGCCGTTGATGATGGATCTTCTGATGATACGATAGGGCAGTTGAAGGCGACACGAAATGAGGGATTTAGCCATCGTATTCTGGTCCACAGTAAAAATGCGGGACAAAGCCGAGCCATTCGTACGGGTGTTTTAGCGGCGCAATACGAGATTATCGTTATGATTGATGGCGATGGGCAAAACGATCCGGTTGATATTCCGGCACTCTTAAAAGCAAAACAAAGCGGTGACAAAACGATCACTATGGTCGCTGGGGAGCGACAAAAGCGTCTTGATAGCGGTGCGAAACGATTTGCCTCGCGATTTGCTAATTTTATACGTCAAAAGCTATTAAATGATGGGGCTGCAGACAGCGGATGTGGTTTAAAAGTTTTTGATAGGGACGCTTTTTTGCGGCTTCCCTATTTCGACCATCTACACCGATACCTTCCTTTCATGATGCAGCGGGAGGGTTTGAATGTGATCTACATCCCCGTTGGGCATAGGGCACGAGCCCATGGTGCATCAAAATACACCAATTTCGGGCGTTTAATTGTGGCTTTTCGTGATTTAGGGGGGGTGATGTGGCTGAAAGCCAGAATGCGCTCTCCCGAGAAGATTACCGAAGAATAGGGGTTCCGTTAACCTATTGTTTTTTATCGTGTTTACTTAGTTATGAAAATGGTATTGAAAGCTGTTGAACTGATGGGATTAATCAGCGTATCATATGATTAATACCAATGGATTCTGGGGAGTAGGGTTCTTTCTGAAAAGGATAGATTTGGCTTTTTTGGGCAAATTCACTTAAGGGAACTGGATTGAACTTGGCTTGTAGATTTAATTAAGGAAGTTGCCTGATGTATCAAATGTTTCCACTCTTAGCCATTAATCTGATTATCTATGCCGTTATAACGTTTACCGGTGTTGGAGACATAACCACGGTAGATGGGGTTGTGAGTTGGTATGATGTTCAAATCATGCCGTTGAAACTGGTGTCAGGCGATGTCTGGAATGTTACCTGGGGGGTCGTTTTTCTGGTGATCAGTATGGGGTTATTATTCGTGGAGCTAGTTCGATCCACGCAAACCGGAGCAGAGTCCCTTATCAACCATGCATTATCATTCATCCTTTTTTTCGTGGCACTTATTTTGTTCTTGATGGTGAAAGGCTTTGGTAACGAAATTTTCTTTATTTTTCTAACCATGTTGTTCCTTGACCCTATGACCGGATTCATCGTCACCACAGTAACCGCGCGCCGCGATTTTGGAGTCAGTGATAATATTGGGTAAACCTTAGGGTCCAATTCAAAATTCTACTTTCGCCGCCTGAAGAAGGGTTGTTCTGCGCATCTGGTACTCATGTACAATCTGTAAATTACTTTTTGGCTCTCGAAAAAACCCATTTGCGTCATACAAAAGCGAATTTTGAGGCGCACTGTTATACTTGCTGATCAAAAAACCTTGCCTGCCGAGATGGGTTCAAAGATGCAGAAGCTTGCTTTGAACCATTTTGGGTTTTGGGATTAGGGTTGAGTTTTATCGTATTTTCATAACTTCGGGTCGCAGTTTTATAGGCGAAGTCAGAAGATGCATATACTTTTGAGCTGTTATCATCGCGTGTTTTGTTTTTTGAAAATTGTTTTTCGTATTGTGTGTGATCTGTTTCACGGCATTTATGCTTTCTAGCCGTACGATTGATTGCGTCACTGCTGCGCCGTTGAAATCGGGATTGTTTACGCGGCGGTACAAGCCCCTCCAAAATTTCAACTTTTGGGGCTTGGTGACTTTTTTCGCAGTTTAGTTGAGAGCTATCTTCAACTCCCGTTTCTCGCGGACCTGCAACGGGTTGCTTTTGTTTCGGGAAATATTGATTAACAAATTGTTTCATCTCCTAAACTCAGCAAATAAAATGCCATTTTGCGTTATATGTGAAAATTCTTCCTCGGTTATGTGGCTAATTTAACACAACGCTAAGTGGTGTTTAAAAACAATGGCTTAGTGTTTTTTTCTGTTGTTTTTTGCAATTAGCGTTATTGCAATTGGCTATTGAAAGCATTTTTATCCAGATAATTAGTTTTTTCTGACGTTCTAGGCGTGTTGGTTCAAATTTTATTTACTCTCTGATGCCTATGATGGTTTCAGAATAAAACTGGATTTGTATCGGCTCTATATTTTGAGTGCTTAAAAGATTGTACGTAATGGCAAAAATGAAACGGATATCAGGTGATAATAGTGATCAGCTGACGGGCTCTCATCATTATGAGCACTATCAAGATATACCTTCAGTTGATAAACCGCATTCGTGCGATGATCGCAAAGATAGTGTGGTCGGTCACAATAACAGTCGAATACAAACGCTTTTTGAATATGATCCTATAAGTAATGAAATTTCTTGGTCAGATATTCGTGTGGCTGCATTCTTGACTGGCAGCAATGATATCAAAGAATCGATCAGGATTAGTGATTATAATGCTTTGATCGCGAATGCTCCTTCTAAAGATCGTGAGAGTGTATTTGCCGGTAACGGTCAATCTTATCAGTGTGAATATCAGTTATGTCAGGGAAAACACGCGCGTCATTGGGTCGAAGAACGAGGGGGATGGATTGGTCACGGGAACGCGAAACGTTTGATTGGCGTTATCCGATCTGTTGAAGATGAGAAGTCTCGAGTTCGGGAATTATCCTGGTTAGCGAGTAATGATGATTTAACAGGTTTGTTGAACAGGGTGAGCCTGCGTTCGCAAATCGATGAATGGCTCAATGTTGCCAATCAAAAATATGAGAGCTCTGAAACGACTCAAGGGGCTTATCTCTTGGTGGGTATTGATCATGTCGCGGGCATAAATGCTGATTTTGGTTTTGAAGTCGCCGATCAGGTTATTGTTGAAGTGGCCGCGCGTTTAAAATCGAAACTGGCGCCGGGTGATTATATGGGGCGTGTCGCAGGCACCAAGTTTGGGTTGCTGATTACAGATGGGGATGATGAACATATTCGTAAAATGGCAGCGCAATTATTGAGTGTTGTGCGAGGCGAAGTTATTGATACCGCAAAGGGAGGTGTTGCCGCTTCGGTGAGCCTTGGAGCTGTTGCATTGCCAAAGTTTGGAGAAAACAGCCAGGAAGCGATGGCATGCGCTGAGTCAGCTCTTGATGAAGCGAAACGAATTGGGCGCTCTAATTGGAGCTTGTTTTCGGAAAATACTGATAATATCAGTATGCGACAGCGCAATTCCCAACTTTCAGACGTAATTCTAACCGCATTGAATGAGAGACGCATACAAATTGCTTTTCAACCGATCGTAACCGATCTTGAGCAAAACCATGCAAAATTTGAATGTCTTATTCGTATGCAAGGAGATGACGGAAACGAAATACCGGCGCCAGAATTCATACCTGCGGCTGAACGACTTGGGCTTGTCCACTTGCTTGATAGGCGTGTTCTCGAATTGGCAATCAATACTCTTGCTATTTGTCCCAATATTAACCTCGCTGTGAATATTTCCATGGAAACGGTGAAAGACTATGTTTGGGCAGAAGGGTATATTTCTCTGTTGCGTGCGAATCAACATTTGACCGATCGTATCACTGTTGAATTAACGGAGACGCAGGTTGTTGATGCTGTTGATGCTTCCATTGAATTTGTTTCTGAGATCAAAAAACTTGGGTGTAAATTTGCAATTGATGATTTCGGTGCTGGCTATACGTCATTTAGAAATTTAAAAGCCATGGATATCGATGTTTTAAAAATTGATGGTTCATTTGTAACCGGCGTAGCATCTAATCGTGATAATCAGCTTTTTGTCCGTACACTCCTTGATTTGGCTAGAAATTTTGGCATGAAGACGGTTGCTGAATGGGTGGATAATGAAGCCGATGCAATGCTCTTGAAGGGGTTAGGCGTTGATTATCTGCAAGGTTATCTCATTGGCAAACCAGAGGTGAGGCCTGTGTGGTTAAGTGAAGGGGCACCCAATACCCCCCCGCAACACTCGATCCGCGACTAATCCCGCTTTTTATATCACTATCGTACAATAGTGAGTTTTTCGGCAGCCCTGGTGATCGCCGTGTAAAGCCACCTTTGGGAATGTTCGCGAAACGCCCAACTTTCATCAAAAAGAACGACGTGGTCCCATTGTGACCCCTGTGCTTTGTGGACCGTGAGGGCATACCCGTAATCAAATTCATCAGCATTGCGCCTCTGGGCGAAAGGGATATTTTCTGCGCCTTCACTAAAGTAGGCGTGCAATACATTTATGCTGACGCTTTTGCCCCCTTCTTCGGGGCTTACAATCATTCTGGCCTTGTTGCCTCTGGCTGTTTTTTTTAAAGTCACATCCCAGAGCCCACCATTGAGCAACCCTTTTTTCTTGTTGTTGCGTAGGCAAACCAGCTTTTCGCCAACTTCGGGTGTAACGTCTGTATGCCCTTTGAGCTCGCGAATTCGGTCATTAAATTTTCTGCGTGTCTTATTTGTGCCAACGAGAACCTGATCACATTTTAAAATTGTCTCTGCATCAATTTCTCTTTTGTTCAAAAATTGAAGCGCTTCTCCGAAATCTTCAGTCTGATTTTTTAAATCGGTATATCCCTCACGGACATTCATCGATAAACGAATGATGGGATTATCTGCAGCCTGACGGTGTATTTCGGTCAACATAAAGTCTGGTTCCCCCTCGGTGAAGAAACCCCCGCCTTTTACGGGAGGCAGTTGGGCGGGGTCACCCAAAACCAAAACAGGATTACCGAAAGAGAGGAGATCGCGGCCTAAATCTTCATCGACCATAGAGCATTCATCGATAATGATGAGATCCGCTTTTGAAGCCGGTGCATCGCGCCGGATCGTAAAACTTGGCCCATCATCTTCATCCTCATCTCCCGTAGGGCGGTAGATCAGGCTATGAAGGGTGGTCGCATCGGTGCAGCCTTTATTACGCATGACGTAAGCAGCTTTTCCGGTAAAGGCTGCAAAAGCGACTTCCCCGTCCGCATTTTCTGCAATGTGACGAGCCAGGGTAGTTTTACCAGCACCAGCATAGCCAAATAAACGAAATACAGGCGTTTGAGCTTTTTTAAGCCAGTGATCAACGGCTTTGAGGGCGGCGTCTTGTTCAGCTGAAAATTTCATTATTGGTTACCAATCTTCAAAGATGCAAAGTCATGTTTTTGATCTTGTTAGTCAGTGAGCTCTACCCACACCGGCACATGGTCGGACGGTTTTTCTTTATCGCGCTCCATCCGATCAATGTTGCAATCTTTGAGGCGGTCTGCGGCCTGAGGCGAAAGTAAAAGGTGATCAATGCGGATGCCGTGATCCTTCGGCCATGCCCCTTTTTGATAATCCCAAAATGTGTAACGGATACCCGTTGGATCAATCTGGCGCAAGGCATCCGTTAACCCTAGATTGAGAAGTGCGCGAAATTTTTCGTGAGTCTCCGGGCGATAGAGAGCGTCTCCCATCCAACCTTCTGGATCGTGCACATCTTCACGTTGCGGGATAACATTATAGTCCCCGGCAAGAATAAAACTTTCTTCATACGATAAAAGTTCAACCGCGCGCGCGTGGAGATGGTCCATCCAGTTCATTTTATAATCATATTTAGGGCCGGGTGCTGGGTTGCCATTAGGGAGATAGAGTCCGCCTACGCGCACCGGTTCTCGATCTTTAGGGGTTACAAGAGCCTCAATGTAGCGAGCTTGCTCATCCACCTCATTGCCTGGCAAACCACGCTGGAGATCCTCGATTGGATGTTTGCTTAAAAAAGCAACGCCATTGTAGCTTTTTTGTCCGTGTACGGCGAAATTGTAGTCCCTATTTTCAAATTCAGAAGCGGGAAATTTTTCATCTATACACTTTATTTCTTGTAAAACGGCAACATCCGGTTTGGCGCTATCAAACCATTCTAGAATTCGCGGCAAACGCGCATTGATTGAGTTGACGTTGAAGGTTGCAATTTTCATGTGAGGGGGTGTTCCATCTAAATTCAGGCAGGAAAATCCATACCCTGTGTTTAGCATTGGGTCAAAAATAAAATTAAACACTTTATCCAGGTGGATTTTTTCAAAATCTTAGAAGACCGTTCAAGAATTCATTGGGGGTGGTGCCTACTAAATGAGGAGTAGGCACCAGTGATAAATTTTCAACCTGAATAAAACTCTTTTGAAAATAAATTTGGCTGTGGTTCAACTATTCTGGATTAGGGTAGAAAAATTCTTCGCGGCTTATTTTGCCATTCTCAACCGTATAAAGAGCAATTTCACGCATTTGCATGCGTTGATTGGACTGCTTATCAGTCACATCGAGTTCAAAAATCGCACTAAATTTGTTGTCTCCGTGGAAAAAAGGGCCTTCTATTTTTTGAGAGTGGACCTCGTTAGCGTTCTCCCACCATTCATGTTTGCCATGAATGGCCTTGACGCCATGAGTTTCCACACTCTCCATCCCGGGCATAGCAGCCGCCTCAATGGAGACTGCATTTTCCGCGTAGAGTTTATCTAGGTTTTGGCGCTCACGCCCTTCGCGGCAGCCCGAACACAGTTCATTTGCGATTTCTTGTAATTTTGCGTCAAACATATTTCTCTCCTTGTGTTGTCATTTCGATTGAGCGTTCTCAGGCAAATTGCGATAAGCTTTTAGGGCCGCAAAAATTGTCGCTTTATCATGCATCCAAACCGGGATGAGCAATGTAGCGAGAAGCCCTTCCGTCATGGCAATAAAACCAATAATGAGAGTGGGCCAGATCAGCCAAAGAGGCTCATGCCCTATTATTAGCTCAAACAATACACCATAGAAAGGGATTGCCCATAATTTAGCGGTATAAAGATGAAGCGCGGCCTCTCGGCCATAGCGAATATGAGCCGCAACAGCGTTGATAATCTTGAAAATTGCGGTGGCGATGATCCATCCCATGTAGGGCGCAAGAAGCGAATAGCGAAAAACCAAAACAAAAATAACAAAGGAAATTAGAAAAAGATGATCAGCCCAACCGTCTGCCCGTCGTAAAAGCGGTGTAGCGACCTTCAGGCGGCGGGCAATGATCCCGTCAAAAATATCGGAAACGAGGGCGAAAGGGATGATCCAGGCGGCAATGCTAAGTGGCCATCCAAAAAGCACACAAACCCAAGGACTAAAGCTCACGATTGCACGAAACCATATCAATATCCAAGGTATGTGCTTCAGTACCAATGATTATGCCCCGCGATTCATACGGAGAAACTCGTGCCACAGCCACAGCCAGCTGTGGCCATCGGGTTGTTGATTTTGAATGCGGCGCCAATGATCTCGTCTGCAAAATCAATTTCTGCGCCCATCATATATTCCACGGAGACTTCATCAACGAGGACTGTTATGCCTTCTTTCTCGATGGCGTGGTCATCAGCTTCGCGGTTGGAGACAATATCAAAGGTATATTGAAAGCCCGAACATCCCCCGCCCGAGACCCCAACACGGAGCATGGAGCCATCGGGTTCCTTGGCTAGAATGGCTGCGATCCTTTTGGCCGCGCGGTTCGAGACTGTCACCGATGGCGTGTTGATTTTATCGATCATATCACTCATGAGGGCCAATACTCCTTGGGCGCGCATTTGGGTACACATTTTTCAAAAATCACCCCTTTGAGGGTGACAATCATACGAACAGGATTATCCCATAAATAGTATTGAATAGCCTTAAACAAAAGGGCTGATTTGATGATTTTTGAGGAGATCTGTCATGCCAATCGCATTTCCGGCGCCTTTGGCGCCCTATGCAGCCAAAGCTGAGGAAACAAGAGGGCGTTTGTATGATGAAGCGGAAAGCTTACGCCGCAGCCCCTTTCAACGTGATCGGGACAGAGTTGTTCATTCGGTTGCGTTTAGGCGGCTCAAACATAAAACTCAGGTCTTTATCTATCATGAGGGAGATTATTACCGAACGCGACTGACCCATTCTATTGAGGTGGCTCAGATTGCTCGTTCTCTGGCCAGAACATTGCAATTGGATGAGGATTTGGCGGAATGCGTGGCACTTGCCCATGATTTGGGCCACCCGCCATTTGGGCATACGGGTGAGGACATTTTGATTGAATGTATGAGCCCGCATCACACTCAAGGAGGGGATGGTTTTGACCATAATGCCCAGACCTTGAGATTGCTCACCCGCTTAGAGCGGCGCCATGCGGCCTTTGACGGCATGAATTTGACGTGGGAGACTCTCGAGGGGGCGGTAAAACATAATGGTCCTTTGGTGGGAGATGGACTCCCCGAATTGCCTGCAGCCATATTGGAATATTCGCGAAAACAGGATTTGTGGCTGGATAGTTATGCCTCCCTTGAGGCCCAGGTTGCCGCTGTTTCTGACGATATCGCCTATAATAATCATGATATTGATGATGGTCTGCGCGCGGGGCTTTTTAGCTTCAATACAGCCCTCGAATTACCCTTGTTCGGGCCCGTTCTACATGCTGCGAGAAAACGACACCCAGGCGCCCCTGATGAAATTTTGATAGCTGAGAGTGTTTCTGACTTGATCGGACTGATGACGGAGGATGTCGTTCAAGCCAGTGCGCAAAGGCTTTTAGAGCTGAACCCTAAATCTGCAGATGATGTGCGCCGTGCAGGGAGGATTATGATCGATTTTTCAGATGATCTCAAAAGTGAGCTCAACGGTTTGCGATCATTTTTAATGGATAATATGTACAGGCATCATGAAGTTAACCGGGCCAGAAGTCAGGCCAAACGTATCGTGAAAGCCTTATTTGACTTGTTTATGAGCGAACCTGAGACGTTGCCCCCTGAATGGCGGGCGCGCTATGAAGCCTATGATCACGGGCAAAATCAAGCAAAACTACCTCGTATTGTTTGTGATTATATTGCCGGTATGACAGACCGTTTTGCTATCCGTGAGTATGAGCGCTTGTTTGGAATGACGACTTTTGTACTATAGTGCGTTCGTTAAGTAGGTGTTGAACGGCGCGTCTGGCTGATTTGTTGAGAACTATTTTTCCAGAAGTAGGGCACAGTCATTTTTTTACCACTTTGGTAGTGTTATGATCATTTTAAATTGTGATTCGCTTGCCGCAGAAGATTCCAGTGATTATTTGAGTGTTATCGCCGCCTTTACTATAAGGTTATGATCGATACACTCATCGGTCTCCAAGGCAAAAAATGAGGTTATAGGAGGTCAAAAATGACCAGTAACACAGACGAGATTGAAGATGATTATGAAGACTTTGATGGCTTCGATGACGGAGACAAACGAGGTGTCTCCGGGCTGACTGTGTTGTTGATCATCTTGGGGATGTTACTTGCTTTTTCATTCATCGTCAGCATGGCCTATAGCAAAGGCGTTAGGCAGGGGGCTTTGCAAGAGGCCCCAAGAATTGCTGCAGATCCCGAACCCGTCAAATCCATTGCCGCCAACGATTCGACGACAAATGGGGGGACCGTAGAAACACGTGAAGTGTATGATCGCTTTGATGGCAATACCAACACCCGTAGTGAAGTTTTGGGTTCTGCCCCAGAAGAACCCTTAATTACAAATACGGGTTCAGACAGTATCGGTGAGTTAGCCGCTGCGGCGCAGAACGAGGTCTCTCAAACCGTAACGAATACAAGGGATAATGTTGAGGAAAGCGTTGAGAGTGTCGCGGCCCAAGCGCAAAATGTTACAAATTCTGTTCGTGATAACACGCAAATTGCATCTGAAACGGTAACCCAAACATTGAGCGAGAACGATCCGCTAGCTTCTGTAATCAGGGATGCGGTCAACGATAGTGATGTGAGCCGTGGTAGTAACGGCGTTATTGGTGTGACCCCAGCCTCTGATGTTTCCAATTCGGTTGCGGCTATTGGCACCCATGTTGTGCAAGTGGCTGCTTTTCGCTCACAAGAAGAAGCTGATAATTTCTGGCGTCGCCTTAATGATCGATTTGGTAGTTATCTTAGTGATAAATCCAAAGATATTGAAGTGGCGGATCTCGGCAGTAAAGGCACTTATTATCGGCTTCGCATAGCGGGTTTTAACAGCCGCGAGGAGGCGACTACTTATTGCTCAGGGCTTAAAGCGCGGAGTCAGGATTGTTTGGTAATAAGTCGGTAGTTTTTCGTTATGCCAAGTGCGGCTGTATATGATTGTGAAGGCCCGCGTCTCCTTGATAAAGAGCGGGCCTTTTTTCGTGAGGTGGACCCTTGGGGCTTCATCTTATTTGCTCGGCATTGCCAATCTCCTGATCAAATGAAAGTGCTGACAGCTGAGTTGCGCGAAAGTGTTGGCAGGGATGCTCCTATTTTGATTGATCAAGAAGGGGGGCGCGTTGCAAGAATGCGAACTCAAGATGGGATGAATGCGGTATGGCAAACCCATCCACCGATGAGTGTATTTGGCGATTTGTGGCGACTAAACCCAGAATCTGCCAAGCGAGCAGTCTGGCTAAATGGGTTTTTATTAGGGGAGATGATATCTTCCTGCGGGGTTAATGTTGATTGTGCCCCTATGGTGGATATTCGTCAGCTCGATAGCGACCCCGTTACGATTGGTGATCGATCGATTGCAGGCCATAGTGATATTGTTGTGCCCATTGCAAAAGCGTTTATGGCGGGATTGCAAGAAGGAGGAGCTCTCCCTATCATCAAACATATGCCGGGTTTAGGGCGCGCCCTATGTGACAGTCATTATGATTTGCCCGTTGTCCCGGCCAGCATTGTTGATTTGAGAACCATTGACTTTGAACCTTTTAGAGCACTTTGTAATGCGCCTATGGGGATGACTGGGCATGTAGTATACCCGCAGCTTGACCGAGAACAATGTGCGACGCAATCGGTGCAAATAATAGAAACAATAATCCGTGGCGAGATTGGTTTTGACGGATTGCTCTTTTCTGATGATATTAAAATGGAAGCGCTTGGTGGGCCATACTCCGTGCGGGCAAAAAAATCATTAGAGGCTGGATGTGATATTGCGCTGGCATGTAATTTTTCCCTTCACGAGAAGCAGGAAATAGCTGGCGCTGTGGGCAATATGGAAGGTAAAACATTGGCAAGGGCAAAAACAGCCCTACAATGGGTTTCAGATGAATGCAGCCCAGACATAGAAAGATCATATCCGGCTCTATATGAGATGCTCAAACCTGTTTGGCCAGTGCAGGCGTGAGGGCTTATTCATATCTGGCCTTGGGTTTTAAGTTTATGACCTTTTCGAGTGTTTCCCTCTTTTCCCGGTGCTATATTCATGCAACACAGTGTGGGTTAAGGATAGATCAGTACGAGGCATGACAATTGGTTGCTCTGAGAAATTATAAACCGTTACATTTAATGGCAGGCGATGGAGATGATCTAAACGCTATTTCTTCCTGTCTTCAAGATGCAGTTTTGAAAGTTGGCGATTTTGCTTATTTATCGGAAAAGCGCAGGTTTGCATTTGTGGCTAATCGTTTTGTTTGGGAAGCTAGCATTAATCGTCGTGTTGGCCCTTTTGCTCGCGTAAGGGCTGGTTTGCATTTTGATGATGTGATGAGCGTGCGCCAAAAGAATATCAAAAATGATGCTGATGATGCGGTCGTTTCTCTTCTCGCCATAAGGCGAGAAAACCACGAAAATGATAGCGATGAAAATGCAGAACAAACGATCGTTCTAGAGTTTTCTGGTGGCGGAATTATCCAGTTGCAAGTCGAGGCCATTAATGTGCAATTGGATGATATCTCTGAGCCGTGGCAAACGCGCTCTCGTCCCGATCATCAAGAAAAATGAATGTTTTTTTCATCGCAACTGAATTGGTTTTTTTCTTATGGCTCTAAGATTGCACCATAAAGCCTCGGATTTTCATCGTAATTTCGAACACTTGTTGACGCTGAAAAGAGAAACCTCACAAGACGTTAATGATGTCGTACGCACAATCATTGAAGATATACGCGTGCGCGGTGATGCCGCTTTGCTTGATTATACAACTCGCTTTGATGGTTTTGAGGCTAACCTTGAAAATATCATCATCACTCAAAAAATGATGGAAGATGCAGAAAATCAGTGTGATAGCAAGCTTCTTGAGGCTTTGGATATTGCCGCAGCGCGCATCCATGCGTATCATGAAAAGCAAAAACCTAAAAATGCTCACTATACAGATGACCAAGGCGTTGTGTTGGGGTGGAGGTGGACACCAATTGATGCGGCGGGCCTATATGTCCCCGGGGGATTAGCATCGTATCCATCCAGTGTTTTGATGAATGCAATTCCGGCGGCTGTGGCCGGTGTAAAGCGTCTTGTTATGACCGCCCCTGCGCCGGGTCGTACTCTAAATCCATTGGTATTGGCGGCTGCAAAGCGCGCTGGTATTCAGGAGGCTTATTGCGTGGGCGGTGCACAGGCAATAGCGGCGCTGGCTTTCGGCACGGATTCAATTGAGCGCGTTGATAAAATCGTCGGTCCGGGCAATGCTTATGTTGCGGCTGCCAAGCGACAGGTTTTTGGCACCGTTGGTATCGATTCAATTGCGGGGCCATCAGAAATATTAGTGGTTGCGGATGCAGAAAATAACCCTAATTGGATTGCCGCAGATCTTTTAAGTCAGGCTGAACATGATCCCTCTTCTCAATCCATTCTGATTACTGATGACGAGAAATTTGCGGATGCCGTTGAGGCTTGCGCAGCGGCACAAATCCGGGATTCTTCACGGGCTGAAATTACTGCGGCTGCTTGGCGAGATAACAGTGCGATCATTACTGTGTCATCTCTGCTTAAGGATGCGCCGGCCTTGGTTAATCGCCTGGCCCCTGAGCATCTTGAATTGGCAATTGATGATCCCGAAGCATTACTGAGCGATATTCGTCACGCAGGCGCCATCTTTCTGGGTAGATACACCCCGGAAGCGATCGGTGATTATGTGGCCGGTCCGGATCATGTTTTGCCAACAGCGCAAGCGGCGCGGTACGCATCAGGTCTTTCTGTGCTTGATTTTATGAAACGTACATCCATTATTGGTTGTGATGAAAAGTCTATTGCCGCTATTGGCCCTGCAGCGGCGATGCTTGCTGATGCTGAAGGTTTAACGGCACACGCTCATTCTATCCGTCTTCGCTTGAAATAGTGTGCGCGCTTGTGCGTGACCTATTCGCCGGGTTTTTCCAAATTATCTCGACGGCAATTATTATACAAAAGCCATTTGATTTGGAAACTCTTTAGCGATTCATAAAATAAATTTGTAGGGGTATTAGGTTAAAACGATCAGTTGTTTCATATTGGCGATTATCGCAAATAATAGAACAATGTGATAACTTTATAAATTCTAAAGCACCTCCGCATCAAATGGAATCAAGGAGGTGCATTAAGTCATAGTTTCTGTCGCATTTCCGGATGATCAACCGGTGGCCATTTGACTTGGAAATGCTTTAACAGGCTGCTGAAAAAGTCTCCAGATTTAGGGCAAATCGTGAT
>CAYZLR010000012.1:0-55569 GCA_964479275.1 uncultured Caulobacterales bacterium | reverse complement strand
GCATCACAACAGAATTAACCGATGTTAACACTGAATTAGATCTTCACACAACAGCTTTATCAGACGTAAACAGTGAATTAGACAGTCAAACTACAGCATTAACAAGCATCACAACAGAATTAACCGATGTTAACACTGAATTAGATCTTCACACAACAGCTTTATCAGACGTAAACAGTGAATTAGACAGTCAAACTACAGCATTAACAAGCATCACAACAGAATTAACCGATGTTAACACTGAATTAGATCTTCACACAACAGCACTAGAATCATTAAATGATAAATCTGCAGCCGACTTAGTACCGGACGCACACGATTCTATTGCTCTTACATACGTTGCCTCAGGAAACGGTGTAGGACAGGTAGAAACAGTAGTATATGGATTAGCAGGAATGACAGTAGCAACTCTAACAATAACCTATGATACAGAAAACAGAGTATCATCTGTAACAAGGAGCTGATATTGACATTTAAAGTAAACCCACTACCTAAAATACTTGACAGAGTACTAAGTCAACAAGAAGCTGTAGACCTAGTAACGGATTTCGTAAATAACGTTCAATTCGCAATAGAGCAGGAAAGTTCTGATTTTACAGCAGAAACAAATAAAACGTATTTAATAGATACTACAGCAGCAGTAGAAGTAACTCTACCTCCAACAGCATCTGCAAACTTTTACATAAGAATTAAAGATTCAACAGGATCGGCAAATACAAATCCTATTACAGTAATTACAGCAGGATCGGAAACTATAGATGGACAAGTATCAGATATTATAGATTCAGATTACGCATCAAAAACATATATATTTAATGGATCTAACTGGTCTATACTATAAACCAACAGAGATAAAACTCTATAAGCACAAGGAATTTTCATGGCTTTTATTGGTAAGAACCCTAAATTCAACACCAACACATTAACACCTCAATCTGCCGCACCAGCTAATCCTGTTGAAGGCATGATCTATTACGATGACGGAACAACAAATACAGAAGGAGTATATAAATATCAAAACGGAGCTTTCGAATTTATTGGATCACTAGTAGATCACCTAAAACTAAACCCATTAGCAGCAGATCCAACATCACCAGTTCAAGGTCAACTATTCTACTCAGACGGAACATCTAGAACAGAAGGATTATGGGAATTCAACGGAACAGTATGGATCAGAACAGGATCAATTCAAAATACTTTAAATCTTATCCCTCAATCAGCAGATCCAGTTTCTCCAATTGAAGGGCAATTACAATTTGCAGACGGAACAGTTCGTGCAGCAGGATTATGGCAATTCTTAAGCGGGGCATGGGTACAATTTTCAGCATCTACCACAACTGAAACAGCTAGATGGAGCTGGGAAGATCCAACAGCCGCAGCTTTAGGATTAAACGCAGTAAGCGCATCAGTAGGTTCATTCGCAGCTATGCCGTATAATACATTAACTGGAGATTTCGGAACATTAGATACGTTGACAAACATACTTACATTACCTGCAGGAACATATTCAGTAGTAGGAAATCAAGCTCATTTTAGAACTAATAGAACTTTAACAAGGTTATTCGACATAACTAATTCTACAACATTATTAACATCTAATATTGGAATCGGCGCATCACCTTCTGGAGACGAATCAGCAGTTTTAATTATAGGAACTATAACTTTAACATCAACTACAGAAATTCAAATTGAAAATAGAGCCCAAACTGCAGGTAGATTAGGATCTACTCATAATTTTGCATCAGAACCGAATATTTTTGGACAATTACTATTTACGAGGTTATCATAATGGAACAAGAAATTAAAGATAGATTTAATGCAATAACAGATATTCAAGCCGTTTTTAATCATTTTAAAATGAATGTTAATAATAAAGGTATTCTTTTAAAGCAAATTATAGATGATGAAGACATAACTAAATTAGAAGATTTAGAGCAAAAATGGCAAGAAGTAAAAGCTTTACAGGAACGTGAAGAATTTAAACAAACTCTTATAGAAGCTGGAAAATTAGAAGAAGAAAAATGTAAAGATGTATTACGATTATTCACAGGTCATTTGAAGAATTTAAACATTACTCAAGAAGATTCAGATTCTTTAGAAACTGCTACTGAAGCTATTTTTACAGCACTCAGTAAAATACAAGTAGGAAAAGCAATAACACTAATAACAACATTAGAAACATCTACAATAATAACTGAAGAAATTAAAGAAGATGCATTATCTATATTAAATAAATAAGGATTAAACATGAATTACAAAAACAAACAAGACTCTGAGAAAAAAAATAAGAAATCATTAGCAGAAGCGATCAATTTTGGTGGAAAATTCAAAAAGAAGAAAAAGAAATCAATGATCGAAGCCATTAAAAAAAGAATAAAGAGTTAATATGAAAGATCTACTGCAACACGTTATTCACCAACTAGACAGAATAGAAGATAAACTATCCTCAACAGACGATAAACTTGACGCAGTAGATAAAACTCTGATAAAACAAGAAAAAAACCTAGAAGAACATATGAGAAGAACAGAGCTTCTAGAAATAGAACAAAAAGAGTTTAGAAGCGATCTATCAGAACTAGAAAAGACTAAGATACAAATAAAAGCAATAGTAAAATTTACAATAAAAGCAGCTCCAATAGTATGTGCCATTGCAGCAGGAATTTATAAATATTTAGTATAAAGGATATTACATCTTGTCAGATATAAATAAACAAAAAACAGGATCTTCAAATCCTATACAATCTCGAATAACCGTTAACAATCACGGAGATGGAACGGGTTCGTCAGAATGCAACTGTTCAGCATCTCAAGTAACTTACGATAATACATTATCAGGATTATCAGCTACAGACGTTCAAGCAGCATTAGATCTTATAGCGCAACTATCAAATACAGATCAATGTTTAGACGGAGGATTCGCAAACTCAGTATTTCTACCAGAACAATGCTTTGATGGTGGAGGAGCTTCATAATGGCTGATAAAATCCAAATTAGAAGAGACTTAGCAGTAAACTGGACAACATCAAATCCGACTTTAGCTCAAGGAGAATTTGGATACGAAATAGACTCATGCAGAGTAAAGATAGGAACAGGAACAGATACATGGAATGATCTACCTTATAAGTTTGATACAACAGACGCTGTAAAATGTCAAAACCTAGTACTAAATCTTACAGCAGATATAAATCAGATAATTCCTCATACATTCTCTACAGATGTGTGCAATTATAAAGCGTTTGATTCATTAGGAAATGACATAGAATTAAGTTTCACATTAAACCCAACGACATTAGAACTACAAACATGTTCGTCGATAAATATAAATAACGTATTAATAAAAGTAGAAGGAGTACAGTAATGGCAGACAAGAAATTTTACAGTAACATTGATTTAACTCAATCATCATCAATCAAAAACGGTGGATTTGAAGTATTAGCAGCAGATCCAGCCTCTCCAGTAGAAGGTCAACAATGGCATAACTCAACAGATAATAAATCTAGAATATTCCTAAACGGAGTAATATGCGACATAGCCTGCGAAACCTGGGTTACTGATCAAATTAACATGTTAGAAAGATCTCAAGGAGCTTTTGATGCAGCACCTGGAGCCCTTCCAACAGTAGCAGATAAAACTCAAGGCGACCTAACAACATTACATGTAGGAGATCAATGGGTAGTAACAAACGCAGGAACTATTACAGGTATTCAAGGTGCAGATTTACTTAGCATAGGAGATAAATTAGAATTCTTAGGCGGAACAGCTACAGATCCTAACAACTGGCTTGGAATTCAAAGAAATCTAGATGATACTTTATTAGGAAATACAGTTGCCGATAGGCAAACAGTATCTTTAGTAGCTGATACAGGTCTTACAGTATCTTCTTCTATAGTTTCAGATATTCACAGCATCGAAGTATACGATTCTACTGGAGCGCAAATAGAAGTATGTATAAACAAAACAGCTAATGCTAATGAAAGAGTACTTACATCCAACGCAACTCTTGCAGGAGTTGTAGTAGAGCTTTTAGGACCGTCTAGCTAATGAGTAGACCTTTCTTTGTTGACATATTAATGAACGGAGTAGCTAGAGTTAAGGAACTACTTGACCCTGTAGATCCGCAAGACGCAGCCACTAAAAATTACGTAGATACAAGACAAATAGACGATCTTGCAGATAGCCCTGTACCTTCTACTTCAGAGGCTAACTGCATATATACATTAAGACAGAATGCAGCAGGCACTGATTTAGAATGGTGGAGAGATTTTTACCAAGTAAATGAACGAACAGACGGTATAATAAACCAACAAAATGGAGTATTTGAACCATACCTAACAGTAGTTTATAATATTAAAGATGCCGGAGATTATTTATTAGATTTTTCATATATATTTAGCATGAATAATACTACATTAAATTTTGAAGCTCATTTGGAAGTAAACGGTACTGACATATACCCTCTACACATAGAACCTAAAGATTCTGGAGGACCTGGAGTAGTATTACCTATAATATCAGGAGGAGTAGAAGGACCGGCTACTACAAATTCTAGAACTGATCAATTTTTAAATAACTCCGGTAAGCTAATTGTAAATCTTCCAGAAGGATTAAATACAATTATATTAGAATTTTCAGGTAGAGGAGCAGCTAATTTAGAAGCAGCTGTGCATAGAGCTTTATTTGTTTTAAAAAGGATACCTTAATGCCTTTATTATATAAAATATATCAAGATTCAGAAGGAAGAACCTTTAAAGCTTTAGCAGGTTCAGAAAGAGAAGATGAATTAATTGCTAACACTAATTTAGAAGAAATAATAGGATTAAGAGAAACTGTAAGTGACGATAAACAAGTTTTATTAAGTAGAAAAATAATAACCATATCTGGAAGATTTGAAATAGATAATGACGACGAATGGGCATGTTGGTCAGATCCAAACTTCGGTCCTAACCTACAAGACTGGGACTTAGATCTAGGAAATAACGCAACGCCTAATATTGACTGGGACGGACTAGGTATGATGTTCCCGGCAGGATCTATACTAAAAAGAATATTCGTAAAAGTAAGAGGTAATTCTAACGATATCGATTCTATAGAGACTTATGCTAGAGTGCATGATGTAGATCTATTGGCGGATAATCCTATAGATTCGAACGCAGAAATTGGAGCTATCGATATTCCTGAAGCAAACATTACAGTAGATTTAGACGCAGGAGCAAAAAATGCTAACGATATGTCAGGGTTTGAAATTCCTCTAGCGGATTATACCTTTGTAAACAACGGAGACTTGCATTTAATGATGAGATCTGTACCTGGATCAACTACAGCAAATAGGCAATTAAGGATAACCATGTTTATAGAGTATATTTTACCGGAGGTAGTATTATAATGGAACTAAGACTACAAAGATATACAAAAGTATATCCTATAAAAACTGCAGACTTTAAAAAACAATGTATTCCAAATCTTATATATGATGAAGTCATAACTAATGGATACATAACAACAGAGTTATATTACGGAGATGAAGATAAGACAGAATTAGTTGTAGAAGTAGATATAACATATAATTATGGACCTGATACATTAGTAGATAAGATAGATTATGCTATTCATTACTATGATGAGGATGGAACAATTGGTATGACTGTAAACAAAATTAAAAAGCCTACATCTCGTCAAAAAGTTAAACTACTTAAAGCCAGGCGTAAAACAATATCCGAATCAGCACAAGCAGCAGTAATAGCCTTACTTCAAATGTCTTATCCTAACGAGGATATTGAAAGCTTATTAAGTAAAGGAGGATCTTTTATAGTAAATCATAAATATTCTTTAGAAATATATGAGCAAGTAGGTTCATTGCAGATAGTTCAAGATATTATATCTGCTACAAACTATTGGTTAGATGCAACTCCCGAAGATTTAAAAGGAGCAACAATCAGACAGTATTTAATAGGAGTATTTAGTGCGTAAAGATTATTGAGGTCCATTCTGGTTTCCTAAAGTTATTAGGAAAATACTATCAATACCATTCAATGCTTCATGCAGAATTCACGACCTAGATTATGAAACAGACAAATATACACAGTCAGAAGCTGACAACAGATTTCTAACTCACATGTTAAAACAAGCAAAAAAGTCAAAACTACTTAAATACATAAAATACCCTCTAGCATATTGCTATTACTTATCAGTACGTATAGGTGGATTTATTTCATATAAAAGAGATTAAACAGTGTTAAACATAGAAAACTTTAAATCAGCTTTAAAGCAAAAATACACATCTAAGGAGAAAAAAAGCATGGATATGTCAAAAGGTAAAGCAATGGTAGAACGTATGAAAGCAAGAGTTAGAGCTAAATTAAAAAAGAAAAACGGCGGATCTATCAAAGAAAAATTAGCAGCAGCTAGAAAGAATAATCCAGTTAACTCACTAGGCAGTGGAAAATCTAAAGTAGAATCTAAAAAAGCCAAAATCAGAGCAGCTATCGAAAAAAGATATAAATAATAACAACCAAACAGAGTATGAAACCTTAATTCAGGAGTAACCTATGGAAATCGCAAAATCAATCGGAAAATCACTATTATCAGCACTGCTTACAGAATCATTCGTCAAAGAAGTAGTTGTATTCTTACTAGAAAAACTAGCTAAAAAGACTGAAAACACAGTAGATGACGCTCTAGTAGCTAAAGTTAAATCAGCTTTAGAAACTAAAAAAGAAAAATAAGGAACCCTTCGCTGCAGATATCAAGTCTGCAGCACTTTCTTCATGAAAAAAACAATCACCATCCCTATTAAAGCCTTCTCACTAAACAATATGTATTGTAGAAATAGATCATACACTACTATGAAATACAAAGACTGGGCAAATCAATTCTTTCATAAAATAGACACAGAAGAAAACATTCAAGCCCTTGAAGAGCTTCGAGAAGGCTTCATAGAGGCTACAGACGCTTACATAGTACATATAGAAACCTACGTACCTAAAAGCATACTCTATACAAAAACCGGGAAACTTTCAGCTCGTGATTTCGACAGATCTAACATAGAAAAGCCTATCATAGATTTATTATTTTTCCCTAAATACTTCAAACTAGATTCCCCGTTTGGATGTAAAAATCTTAACATCGATGATCGCTACATTTCTGAAATTTCAAGCAAAAAAAAAGCCTCCAGTAATGAAGGCTTTGAAATAAAAATAACTATAGAAATAGTTAAGAATGGATTTGAAACTTAATTAAAGGCTATTAACATACATTGAATTAGCAAACATATAGCTGCAGCTTTTATTCCGAATAACAACCCTATGGCTATAGGTAAAAATATAGGTACTAGATTAATTCTCATATAAAACTCCTAAAACATCATATCATTAATAACAAAAATAACATCTCCAGCTTCAACAAACTCATTAGCTTCAACCGCACTTGTAACCATAATATTACCATACTTTTCCATCAACTCTTTCCATTCTTTATTATTTTCAGGCATAGTAACTTCATCAACAGATAAATCATTATACTTACGTAACTGGTAAGCATCTAACCTATCCATCATTTTAATAGTAGTTTCTCCGTATTTACCGTACTTATCGCAAATTTTATCAAACCACATTTTAAACTCAGCTTCTTTTTCATTTCTTTTAGCTTCATCAACCGGATTACCTGATGCTCTAATTATTTTTATTTGCATTACAACCTCCTAAGCTGTTTTTTACTTAACTTCTCTTCAAAATCCATCCAATATAACGCATGCTTAGTATCTCTATACCAAGGAACCTTACATTCAGACAAAAGCCCATGCTTTATAACGTCACTGCATTTAACTACTCCTAGTATAGTAACATTTAATCCATCAACTTCTGTAAAAGCATAATACTCATTATTTCCAGGATCTTTAGTAACTTTATCACTTTTTTGCAACAACCAAGAATTACCATACCGTTTAGAAGAAGCTACAGATTGACTTTTAACATGAATTTTAAATTGCTTACATTTTATAGGATCTTCTTGAAGTACTTTCAAGGCTAACAAGTCTTGCTCAAAGCTTTTCCTTTTAGCTTCATAAATCTTCAGGTCTGGTCTAGAACAATCCAGCCCCTGTTGTCGCAAATACTTTGCAACAGCAAACTCTCCAACAGTTCCGACTACTATATCTTCAATCATTTTACTAACTTTACTCTCTCCGCGATAATTATATAAAGCTTTGGATTTATCTATTCTATCATTAGCAAATTGAATAGCTCTTTTATACTGTTCATGTCTAATTTTAATCTGCATACTTAACTCCTAAAGTAACAACAATAATAACAACAAACTACTAACACTAATACCACCAACAGCAACTTTCCTAGTAGCTTTATGACTTCTTTCCACTTCAGCCTCAACAGTCTTAATAACTAATTTTTGACCGTCAATCAATTTCTTCTGATGCTCTATAACAATCTCCTGTCTTTCAACAGCTTTACTACACTTCTCAAGCACAACATCACAATCAGAACTAGCTATCTCCCTTTTCTCCGTCGCTACTCTTCTTACTCCTTGACTTGGTGAATCTAGCTTTAAGTTCGTCTCTTCTAGACTTATACAGCTTATATTCAGACTTAAAATCGCTAACATGCTTATCAGCTTCTTTTGTAACTTCATCCACTTTCTCCTCTATTACTTTCACTTCTTTCTTCAATTCTTCAACTTTAAATTTATACCAAAACTGCCTAAAAAATTCAACTAAAATATCTACTAAATACCTAATAAAATATTTCATACTAATCCTTTTTCTTATAAACATCACACCAATGACTATGAGCATCACTACCTACAGAATCTCCGTATACAGAAGAAGTACCACACTGACATTTAATACTCAATTCTTTAGGAATATCAGGTACATCAAAAGCAGCTCTACCACTAGCTTGATCATAAAAATCATCAATAGTTACTAACATATCACAATGAACAGAATAAGAAGAACCGTCATAAGCCTTAACAACATATAACGGATGCTGACAAGAAGTAACCTTAACATTTGTATGATTATACTTTGGTCCCCAATAACCTATATCGTCCGCAATTAACTCTTGATTCTCTTTAAATTTAATGTGTATCATAAAAATTATCTCCTATAGCTACAGGAGCCTTTAAAGGTATGGAAATAGTATAAGAATTACACATTAAAAATTCCATAAACCCAGCAACCTTATCAACATCTATTTCGGATACTCTAACTATAAGCTGATCGTGAACATTAGCACATAAATAAGCATTTAAACCCTGTCTTTTTATTTCTCTAGCTATTGCAATAGCAGATCTATTAGTAATAGAAGCAGCCAAGCTTTGTATTTGAAAGTTCTTAGCATTATTTAAATAATTAACCATTTGCTTACGTAAATACTTCATCTGCTCATATTTCTTAGGATTTTCATGATATTTTTTCCACAATTTTAAAGAGTCTAAAATAATACTTCCGTGAGCGTACCAAATCTTCTTAGCAGTAGGCATATGTCTTATTCTACCTGCTTCAGTCTTAACAAGACCATAATCTTTACATTGCTGATTACTTCTATCCATCCATTTAGCTAGTTCAGGGTAAGCATTTAAGTAGTTTGAAATAAGTCTTCTAGCTTCTTCTTGAGGTATTTCAAGTTTTTTATGAAGGGCATAATCTTCCATTCCATAAGGAATACCTAAAGCATAAGGCTTAGCATTTTGCCTTCTAGATGAGTTTACAACTCCTAAATAGTTAGAAGCTTTTTTATCAGCACTAACATTTTGTAAAGATTCTGTATCTATAGCAATAGTAGAGTAAAAATCATGACCTTTTATAAAGATATCTTTTAATTTCTGATCCCCACTAACATGAGCAAAAACGTGAGGCTCTAAAGATTCGTAATCAGCATCGCAAAAAAGAAATCCCTTTCCAGAAATAAAAAACTTTCTAATCATATTAGTATACTTATAAACTACTTCAGAAACCTTACCTTCATCTAAGTCTTTTTTATCATAAGGTCTACTGAGCTGCATTAAATCTCCACCATACCTTCCCGATATAGTTCTATGCTGAAAAAAGCTTGGATAAAACATACCTTCTTCATGCTTATCTAAAAATCTATTAATATAACTATCTCTAATTTTACAAAGCTTATTATAATCTAAAAGCAATCCTACCCATTCATACTTATCTTTATTAATAGTTAAAAATAAATTATCAACTTGAGGATTGCCTTTCTTAGTTCTACTAATAGGCTCTTCTCCTAAAATCTCAAAAAACAGCTTCTTAAGATGATGTTTACTAGAAAGCATAAACATATACTTCTCACCAGTATTACTAAACATATCTCGCTGACATAACTCCACATCTTCATCAGATAGGTAGTCCCCACCGAGAAGAAAGTCTCGATAGGGACATTTTGAATCTAGATGCTCTAAGCTGGATTTAGATAGACTGAATCGACCGGAATCGGTCAAAGGAAGATTCAAGTTCTTAACTCTTGCAAGTGCTTGAGCAAATTCTCCGGAACGTCTTGGAGGAAATTTATAATTTAAATACCATTCTTCAAATTTAGCTAAATTCGGTTGAATAGCTTTTTGTATTTGTTCTTCTAACTTTTCAATATCTGATTCAATATCAATCTTAGCAGTCTCTAACGCCTTAACATCTACAGGAATTCCACCGCTTTCCATAGGAATAGTAACTTCTTTCAACAGAGGCATAGTTTCGTCAACATAAAAGAATTTTTCCAACCCTTCTATTTTTAAAATCTTACTATAATAATTAAAAATTCTCAAAGTTAAATCAGTATCAGCACAAGCATAAATACCAATCTTACGCATATCAGCCTTATACAGCTCATAACAATCCTTAGTAACAGAACCGCCATTAGCCTTAATAGATTCAAGCATATCAATCTGCTCTTCATTAGCAGACTTTTCAACGTCTAAACCAATTTTATCTTGAATCTTCTTAGCAATATCTTTCAAACCAAAAGGTCGTTCCTCATCCACCGCATGCTTTAACAGAATTGTATCACAATATAAACTAGGAACTAAATCAATATCAAAATTACTCTTAATCATTCTACAGTCAAAAGAAGCATTGTGCATAATTAATTTTTTAGTTAAAAGCATAAGAAGTAAATTCTCATCACTTAAAGAATCAATAGATTTCAACTCCTCATCCTTCCATTCATATAACGGTAAATAATAACCAACACCTTCACTACCTGAAAAACTATAACCAATAACTTTATCTTTTCGAGTATTAAGACCAGTAGTTTCAGTATCAAAAGCAATAAGTTCAGAATCCAATATATGCTGCTTAGCCTCATTAAAAACACCAAGACTATCTATAATCTTATAATTTTTTAACATTTAAAATCCTCTTCAGTTATATTTATATTTATATTAAGAAATCCATCTTGTAATTTATCAAGTTGTCTACTTATTTCCAAGTATCTAGAATGTAAATGCTCCGCATGTGATCCAGATGTTTTAATACTATAAACCTTATAATATTCAGCATCTTCTCTGCATCTATCCATCAATTCTAAATATTCGCTAATTTTCATATTTTATCTCCAGTTTAAAAAGACGATAGCTCGTCAACCTAACCACTTCGATACACCTGATATTTTACTCAGTGGGATTTTACACCTCAGGAATGATTGAGTCATTTAAACTTTACAAGGCAGGTTACGCCTAATAGCACTATCGTTAGCTATACACGTCGTATCTTTATAGTCTTTAGAAGACTTGATTTAGCTTTTTTGCAAACTATGGACTAAATTCTAAAAACCACAGATTATTCAATCTAAACCATTACTTCAAAATTATGTACTTTCTTAGCTTCACTAGCTCCCTTAGGAGTATAATCAATCTTACCATTATAAGTAATTTGACACAATCCACCAGGCTGAACTTCTTTCATTAAAAAACCTAAATTTCCAGCACCATTAACTAAAATAGTATCTCCAGATTTAATGTTTCTAACATACTCAGCACCATTTTTATCAATACCTTTTACAGTTAACGCAGCATCTGCTTGAATGATAAAGTCTAAAACTTTATCATTCAAACCATTCGGCTGAGTTCCTAAAAGAATTCCTTCAGCAGCTACGCCTTTAAAATCAGCTCTAGCTAAATCTGCAGGCTTAATAAATACTAAGTCACTTTGTCCAGCTTTCTTAGTAAATCTTGAATTATTTTCGCTCATAAAATCTCCTTTGTAGCGATTACAGGCTTTAACGCCTATTTGTTATCAAATTTTCCTTGTATTTCTAATTCTTTCATATGATCATCTAATACATGACTATCTACAATATTTAAACTTAAATCACTTTGTAACCAGTGTATATAGTTTAATAGATATATAGAAGCATTCTCCAAAGTAACTAAAGAATCTTTTAAATTTCCAAGTCCTGCATTACATTTATGACACAGTAGACCTCGAACCTTTCCAGTAACATGGCAGTGATCAACATGTAATCTTTTTTTAGTAGTACATGTTTCTAATTCATTACATATTGCACATTTTCCATCTTGTAATTTTAAAATATTCCCAAAATCTTCCACAGTTATTCCGTACCTTCTAACATAATGTGTATTCCTGCTACTATAGTCATAACCTTTTTCCTTAGAATAAGCACATGTACGTCTATTTACACATATTTTACAATCTTTTCGATAAGAATTAGAATCTTTTCTAAAGTAAAATTCATCTAAATCTTTAAATTTTTCACATACTCTACACTTCTTCATTTTCATAATCTTTATAATTAACCATTGGACCTTTATATCTGTCATCTAAATTAGTACATATTTTAGAATATTCAATTAACATTAATATATTACAAAGAACATGACCTAAATGAGATTCTCCGCTTTCAGAATCAACGTCTTCACCTTCCCAAAACTTTAATAAATGCCTCATTGCGCAAGCATAAGGAACGCTCCATTTCATACCCTTTCTCCAATTATGCTCCTCGTATTTTTTAGTTCCATACTCTAAAACTTTTGCAATTTCATACAATACAGAAGAAGGCACTAAATCTATTCTAGGTTTATTATCGTTTAACCTAAGACCTTTACCATTAACAAAATCATCGCTCACACTTATCTCCTTTCAAACTTATAAACATTATTAATTTCACCAGTATTTTGGTCGTAACTATCATCCAACTCCATGCTATTAAGCAAATCTATAATTCTTTCAATCTCAGAATCAACCTTTAACATCATAAAAGTCAGTTCAGAATTACCATACAATTTACTGTGCTCATCTGACTTCATTCTGCTGTAGATTTTCTTTAACTGTCTTAAATCACTAATTTTATCTAAAGCTTCTATACAGGTCATTCTAAACCTCCAAAATCGTGTAATCATCATCAGATATAACAGCTTTACTTTCACTACCTGATTTCCATATTCCAGTTTCTTTACATTCTTTATAAACCTTCAAAGCATTATTTATCTGAATATAACCTTCTTGCAAACTATCTTCACTTAACTTAAATACTTCACACATCCCATCTTTCTTACCAAGCACAATAAAATAAAAGTCAAAAGGCTTACCATAATGCTGTGAAAACATTTTAGTATAAAGCGCACCACTCAAACCATACGATAACTGACTAACTACATACTTAAAACTATCTACATCAGTATTATAAGCAGTAGTCTTAACATCAGCAATATAACCTTTATCTACATTAATATAATCAGCTCTTACCTTAATATTAACATCATTCAACTGACCTGTCAAGCTTAATTCCGCTTCTCCGCCCTTAACCAAATCTACGGCGATCTTACGCCTTTTATAAGCTTCAACCCATGATTCAACCCTATGCTTCTGCGGCTTAGAGAGGATAATCTTACCTTCATTTACAGCCTTAAAAGCTTCCCAATCATTACCATGCTTTCTAAAACCAGTAAAGAACGCATACTCCTTTTCAACCATTTCAGGCTCTAAAATCAAACTATGAGCATAACTACCTTCATCATACGCATTTTGCCTAGATTTAGGAACTTCATCTTGTTCTAAATCAATACAAATTCTTTTAAACTCAGCAGGATCTTTTAATAAATGTTTCAAATTAGTCGAACTAAGATAATTTTTATCACCATGATACTCATCATTAGTACAAATATTTATCCCAGGCTTTAACTTATAATTCTCTGCCATAATCTTCTCCAGTATAACGATCAAAAGCTATTCCTTCAATCTTTTCAAAACATTCTCGGCAAATCCACTCGACGAAATACGTCATAACAAATCCATGCCTAGTAACTAACTCTTTACATTCTTTTTCGCAGTTTTCACATACGTTTTTATCTTCCATTACCAATCCTCCTTAAATATAACACACCATTCTCTTTTATCAGGACTACCTTTATGCTTCGTCAACTTTACATCTAATATGTGACCATACTGCGACTTCAACCCTTGAAAAGCTTTCCTACCATAAGTATGAATATCATTAACACCTTCATTAATAGCATTACTAACTTGCCTTATAGGAATAGTCTTACCCTTATTATCTATAGCATAATCATCAATTATAAAATCTTGCCATTTACTTCTTGAGTTTTCTTTCAAAGTATCTAAGTAACTACAGATAAACTTATTAAGCATTTTATTCGAATCAACTTCTCTATACCATAAAAAGCATGCAAGCTTATCAATATTCTCTTGCTTCAATAACTCATCAATCTCATCCTTGTGAAGAAGCTTAATTAACTTAGTTTCAGTCAAATTAATCAAACTAAACCTTCTATCGTCATCAGTAATTTTAACAGAATCAAAATGATTAGATGAAAAGTAAAAACTACCAAAATTCTCACGAAGCTTAGCATCAATTCCTTTCTTCTCAATCTCAATATGATCATTAACCATAGCTTTCAACTTCGACTCTTGCTCCACATTCTTAATCTTCATTTCATCTAAATAAACAACTCTTTTATTCAATATCTGAGCATTAAAATCTTTACTAACAACCTTATTATCAGTCATCTGAAAATTATCATACCCAACCAGTCTAGAAAGAATCTCTCCGAAAATACCCTTCCCAACTCCCTGATTACCTATAGTAGTCAGTATACAATAATTCCTATGCTTCAAAGCATTAGCAGTCCAGTCAAGTATATATTCATATGAATCTTTATCATTATCAACTAAGTGCATCAAATACTTCTCGTAAATAGCAGGAATATCAGCTAACTTCGGCACGGCAGTCCGCCCTTGACTGTAAAAATAACCTTCTTGCCAACTAGGCGGCGTATATAAATTAAACTCCCAAAACGATCCATTCTTACGAATCTTAAAAGGAATATATGGATTATATACAAACTCACAGCTATATCTTCTATTATCCCATGAAAGCTTATTATCAATTATATTAGCAAGAGCCTGACGCTCAATCGCCCTTAACTCATGATTTTTAACATTATAAAGATACAACAAACTATCTTTAGTTTCCCTATCTATAATAATCTTACTATCCATAAAAAATTGAATCAAATCATAATCAGGATAATCTTCACAAATACCCTCAACAGCCAATTCCACATTAATATTAAAATCCTTATCGAATTCAAAAGAAGATATTTTTTTAATTATAGCAGATTTATCCATACCGTATCGTATAAACTTAAATACTTTTTGCTCTAATTCATAAGTATTAGAAATATCAGTTTTAGCCATTAACAATCTCCTAATTGATTATCTAAGGTTTTTATAAGTTTTTTTAACTGTTTTATATTAACTTGAATATTAGCCCTGCCAGTATTAGGATTAACCGATACTACCTCACAATTACCGAAAGGAGTACGAAGCTTAGCAAAGTTATTCCTCCTATTTTTAGGATAAGGTATAGTTAAAAACACATAACTTAACGACTGACTCTCCAAATCTGCAACTAGGTTTATTAAATCTTTTAACTCCATAACTAATCCTTCTTCTCAACATGAGGTCCATCGAAAAATGTATGATCCTTAATATTTCCATCGCCGTCCCAGTCTATCCCAGATCTAATCTCAATATTCATCATATGCGCAATCCCTCTGATCATACCTTGCATGTAAATAAATCTTTCCCGATCTTGCCAATCAATCGGATACGGAGCTAAATCTAATGCTTCTGATAAACCTTCCTGATTAGGCAAATGTTTAGATATCAATGTTTTACTCATACCTATTTCAACTAAATATTTCTGCCTATCTTCAGTTCTAACTCCTTCAAGAACAGTAACGTCCATTAACTTAATCAACTCATTAGCAATTTTCTGTAAATCAGAATCTACAGTAGCAAGTTTTCTTTTCGAACTTCTTCCAAATTTATACATTCTTATTCTCCTATTATGTTTACAAGTTCTGTCATAAAACATTGATTCAATTTTTCACATTCTTCATATATACTAGATAGCTCATTCGGACTAAAGCTATGTACTAGATCTATTCGATAATGAGATAGATCCTGCCCCTCAAGCGCAGATTTTAATAATTCTACTGCCATTCCTAACACTGCTAATTGCTCATTTGTTGTCTTCATCTAAATCCTTCCTTTTTCTCTAAACGCGTCATCAACGCCTAACATTAATTTATGACTTGGATAACCAGCAGCAATCAAAGCCTTAAAAGTATATTTATTTAAAAAACCTACAAAAGCTTCATAACTAACATTAGTTTCATCAATAGCCCATTGAGAAATTCTATACAAATGCTTATAGCATCCACTTTGCGCAGCCCATACCTTACCTTCATGTATACAATATTTAAGTTGATTAAGCATATAAGCAGGAGCATGAGCAGTAAAATCTTCAACTGTCTGCAATTCATCTTCACTCGGTTTAAAATCTTTTCTTACTTCCATTGATTTTACCACAGGACATCTATTAAGTAAAGATAAAAAATCATTCTTAGAAATTCTTTCGGTTAAAAGCTTCAGTTCTTGATTTTTCCCATTATCTCTAAGAACTTCAGGATATCTAGAAAGCCTGCTAGGATTCTGACTAGTACTATCAATAAAACTATTTACACCTTCTGGTCTGACATAGCCCATAGACTTAGCCTCAAGATCTAACTTGCCAGCCAACCTCCTCCACGTTCTCTTATATTCCATAATCCCATCTTGACTATGAGCCTCAAACAAATCTCCAGCATTATTTACAGTCAAAATAGCATGACAACTTTTTCCACCAGAATAAACTATACTAGTAAAAGGAATATCCGACCTTGTAAACACTTTTAATTGATCTTCAACAGGCAGCTCATCCATCTCAAACATAAAGCTTCTTAAACAACTTATATTTATATCAGCCCTACGAGGCTCAAATTGCTTATATTGAGGCTTTTTAAAATGACCGAAGTCTTTATGCCTATGAAGCGGATTAATGCAAAAAAACGTACCCTGAGACGCCCAGCCGCTCACTTCAGTAGCAAACGCATCTCCAGTACAAAATCCTTCGCCTTCATCAAACAATATATCAAAAAATTCTTTCATTAAATCTCCTTCGTACAACGTACATTACTTAACGTACAACGTCTTGAACATAGACAACTACATGATATCATTAAACGTACAGATTGAACACCTTTTTTTGCAACTCCCCACGTCAGATCTCCACCCCTATATATTTCTTCTTGTCTATATATATATGTCATTTTTTCCACCAATAAAAATTATTTATAAATCTTTTTTAAACTACCTGTACTCATGTAAACTTCAACAATATTAAATACTTAGCCTAGTACTAACACTCGTACTGAACACTATCATCTGCACTATCCCAATCGTCAAGCGCAGAAAAAATATCGTCAAAATATCCTACATACCAAAATCCATCTGAAATCTTCCATCCCGTATCAACATCTTCAATATTTAACAACTTTCCATTCCAGTAAAAAGTCCAATTAGGATATCCTTTAGAGATAAGTAAACCTCCTACAGGCTCTCTCATCTTACTGTTCATCTTTTTCATCTTCACTATCCTTAACTATACTTAAAAGCTTTCCATCTTTCTTTTCAGCCTCTTCAACACCGAATACTTCCTTAATAAAAACTTCTAAGGCTTTACTATTCTGTTCAGCCTTAACAGCTTTATAATATTGCACGCCAAGCTCGTGACTTATATAAATAGCACATGCTAACCCTAAAAATAAATCATATTTACCTACACATATACTAATTAAAATATAACATACTATACTTATGATATTAATCATTATTTATCCTTTTTAAATAAATTTTATTTGTAATACCTACAACAAGTATTACAATATTTACGTTTTTTAAAAATATTATCAAATAATAATAACCCTAACTCTATAGAAAAGTAAAATAACATAATTAAAGAAGGAATCCACCCTATAATAATAAGAGATGTAAATTGACCTAACATATTTAGACTTTTAAAATACTTCATAACTTCATCATGAAATATAATAAAAAACCATATAGATAAAAAATTAATACAAATTAAAGTCATTATAAAATATGCCATAACTAATCCTCAAAACCTTCATGCTCTACCTTACCTTCTAAACTTAAAACCCTTCCATACCTATCATCGGCATTCAAGACTTTATAATAATTGCAAAGCCTAACATAATCTCCACCATTATCTTTAACTTTAGAAACAGATCTCATTTGATCACTAGTTAATCCGCTTAAATAACTTACTTCTTTTTTCTTAAACATGTTATACACTCCTACGATTATAAGTAACATTCCTACTAAAACCCATACTCCAATTACAAATTCCATTATTTAACTTCTTCTTTTTCATCACTCCATATATTATGACATTCCATTTGACCACAAAACCTTCCACGTCGATAACATGATATACAAGGAGGAAGCATACCAGCATTTTCCAAATCTGATAATATATTATGTACAATTATAATAACACCAAAATCTTCTCCTAAAGAGTAATCACAATTTTTATATATAGAATTTTCCAATATCTCTATCATCTCACTTCTTTTCATTCTCAACCTCCTAACAAGCTTCTTCTAAATCTAAATCTAACTCTCTAACCAGATGATAAATACAAGTCATAGAATCAAACCCAACTAAACTAAGATGCTGCACAGCTTCAAAGCCTCTACTACCTTCCAACCACCACTCCAGCACACAACCGCCTTCATAGTCGTTATAAGAATCTTGTGTCAATAAAGCCTCCAAAGCTAACTTCGGCTCAGGCAGCATTCTAACAAGTTCAGTCAACGCACCTACATCACCTAAACTAGCCTCAACCCAACTCCAAAGCTCTTCTTCCTTATATAAATCTAAATCTATTCTTCGCATGATCCATCCTCTCCATTAATAAGAATTTCAAGTTTATAAATTATACGTTCTAAAGATATTATAAAATCAATATTCTTATTCTCACCATAAAAATATACTAACCTATCTCTTATAAATTTAAGAATTTTAATATCAGTACTATTCATATTATATCCTTTATTAACTTTATATATTCTATAAACTTATCTTAACCGAATTTAACTTTTATGTCAAGTTATATTTCAAATATTTTATAATCTTTTTTCTTATAATATCTTTTAGATTTTTCCATGTGAGAACATACTTCATCTAAATATCCGAATTTCCTAGCCCTAGTATAAGCAGCATTCGCATTATTCTTAAAATCTACCCTTCTACTATATTTCTTAGCTTCAGCACGTATAGCATCTTTATCCCATTGACTTTTTAAACCACCAATAGAACCTGCTTTAACTTTGTTTAAAATAGTATAACCTTTATCTTTATATCTATTTATTAAAGACTCTTCAGCATCTCCCGCAGTATCGTAAGTATGTAACTTATTAAATCTAATAAATTTATAATCTATGCCTAATTTAATTTTATCTACTATAACAGGATTTCTAGATATATGCTCTGAGTACCTAACCTGGTAATCATAAGTAAGACCTACATATATAGAATTATCTGAGAATTCAAATACATATAAATATCTTTTATAATGACTGCCCAAAACCTCCATACCACGAGTAATTTCTTCGAATATACCTAAAGTCTTAGCCTTGTGATAAGCACCAGAATACGCCTTCTTAAAATCTCTTTTAGTTTTAAATTTTTTAGCAACTTCCCTAACTCTTTCTTCAGTCCAATATCCTTTAGATCTCCACCCTGAATTTCTACATGTCTCTGACCGTAAGCTACTAGTAATATCTTTCATAACTCCTAACTTTCTAGCAGCCACATAAGCTCCACCGCTTTTAGTTCTAAAATCCTTTAAGGTTTTGTACTTACCAACTTCTAGCTTTAAATCTTCTATAGTCCAAGGCTTGGATCTTCGCTTCTTCATGATCTAAACTCCTTAATATTCCTATACAACCAATATAACCGAATTTATCTATTCTGTCAAGTCTTTATCATCAAAACTATCTAAAAAAGATAAGCGTTCGTCTATAAGATTCTGAAGATCTTTAGTACAAGTAATAAATAAAACTTCTTCATGCTCTATATCCATAGCAACGCGATCAGCAGTAGCCATAGTAAATCCTAATTCTCGAAAAGGATGGTAACGTATTTTAAACTTAGAAGGAACTAAAGATCTAACTAAATCCCTATATTCAGTAATTTTATCCCGATTCTCATCTCTTATTTTAAGCCTTTCTTTATTATCTTCAAATATTCGAATCATACTAACTCCTTATGTCAAGCTAAAAATCACTAATTTAATAGAAAAAATCGTAATTAAACATAAATAAATTAAAAAATCCAGCAGAATCATTGGAAAAGGAAACGCAGCAAACAAGCAACTAAATAAAACCAGTTGAAACCTATTCATGCTCACCCTCTTCCGGCTTCCATAAATTACTGCATTCTCTTCTTCCGCATAAATCATCGCCGCCCACACAGTCCATGCAAGGAGGCAACATTCCAGCCTCTAGTATTTTATCTAACAATCGAGAAGACTCTAAAAGTAAATCTACAGTGTCATACATACAAGGACTATTATACCCTTTTTCAATAAAATCACATATCAGACAAATCATTTCATTTTTTTTCATGCCCTACCTCTTACTATAAAAAAATATAAATCCGTATTAAGACTTAACCCAGCCTTCTTTACTATCTTCAATAAACCTCTTAAACAAGCAGAGCTGCACAGCTACTAACCTGCACAGCTCTAGAGTTTCTTATTACCAAAGCGGTAACTAAAGTATAACACATCCTTACCTCCTTGTCAAACAAAAACTGCAAAGCCTTCCCTAACTAAGCAGCATATAAACCTACTTTCTACTAAGCTTCCCTAACCGATTTTAGGTTTAAGAATTATATTCATCTTTAATAAGATGAACAACACTATAACTATTTTTAATATCTAAAATCTGCATAAGCCTAGTTAATTCTTGAAGAATCCTAACCTAGACAACTCACATTGATAAACATCACCTTGACTTATCCATATTAAATCCTTTACAGAGTTCTTAACTTTTTGAAGACAATCATTATACCCATACTCTTCAAATTCCTCTTTTAAATTTTTAAATTTATCATAATCCATAGTTATACTTATATCATTCTTATTATATTTCATCTATAACTCCTCTCCTACAACTCTTCCCCATTCGTCAACTATAATTAACTTTTCCATCTAAATATACTCCTCATCCTTACCTAACTCATCACGCATTTTCCTTATCTCAGCCTTCAACTTCTTATGCTTCTTCTCAGCCCTGCGAAACTCTTTCTGATCCCAAAGACCTGCCTCCATCCTATTCCCATAATTCTGAGCTTCCTCAATAAGCCCATCTAAATAACTAAAGTTTTTACTCTTACTTGCATCTCGCATAGCCTGCAAAACATCACACAAAGTCCTGTTACCCATGATCTATACTCCTTTTAAAGTTTACCAATTAATTCTAATTCATTCAAATCTTTAATAGACAAATCTACAGGATAACCGTCCGAAGAATAAATAATAACACCTGGAAGAATACTACCAATTATTAAAGTATTAGTACGAGAATGGTAATAAACATTCTTAAGACACTCCTCCCTAGAAAACTCTCTCACAGCACTGCAAACTACAAAACCAATCACAGCTAAAAAACTCAACCCTAAAAATAATTCCATTTCCAAACCTCCTAAAGCTTACTAATCACACAAATATAAAACAATTATAACAAACAATACAAAACTCATTTCCTAACCCCTATCTTATCAACTAAAAACACTTTCGGCGCAGTCTTAATTTTAAGCATAGTCTGTATACTAGGTATGACTTCTAATGTAAAAAAAACAGAAATAAGCAATGCTGATACTGGTATAATAATAACAAAACCTCCTGCATAGTTACTTTCATTAATATAAAGTCTATAACCTATAAAAAATAAACCGACTAACAGAATAACTGCAAACAAGAAAAATAACACGATTAAAGAAGAATTATAAAACTCAAACTCCAACAACTGCTTGACATAATCTGGCGCATGCTCAATAACAAACCCTTCAACACTTTGCAAATACTCAAGACTTTTTTCCATTAACTTATTTAAAACTTCTTCATTCTTCACACCTACCTCCTACAGCTTACTATAATACTGCCAAACACTTTCCATCGACACACTCATCCCACCCGTCTTATAAACCATAAAAGCTATATTCGGATCACTAGTCTTATAAAACTTAACTAACTCACCCGTCTTATTACACGAATAATAACCTAAAACCCTATGATCATCTTCCGGCTCACTGCTTAACACAATCTCCTGCCTCTTATGATTTTTAATCCTTTCAATAACTATCATAGCCGAAATTAGCATAATTGTCAATCCAATTTGTCCAGCAATTATATGTAATATATTATAATTAAACATTCCCTATTCCCCTTCCCATAAATTTTCTTCTTCAAACCCAAAACTAAGCAGACTATAATCCATATCATTACACCAACAACATGCAGTAGCCACAAAAACCATATCAGGATCAATAACAGCACCAACCCTTATCAAATCATGCTGAATATCAATATCCGCTATTCTGTCCATAGCACATGTAATTTTTTTTCTTTCACTACTCATTTTTCAACTCCTTCAAAGCCTGCACAGCCTTTTCATAAAAACAAGTACAATTCGTTTCATCAAAAATAAAAATGTGACAACTATCCGCATGATCATTAACAGTATCCAAAGCCTCTACAGCTATATCTAACTTACTTTGTAAAAAACAATTACATTCATACGATTCAAAAAACCTATAATCAGGTTGACAGCTATTAAATTTGAAATAATTAACAGAGGTGCCTAAAAGATGTAAATTCTCCCTAAAAATATAAAGTTTATCATTACCGTCAACTATCACAAGACCGCCATGAGAAGTAAAATAAGATTCAGGATAGTCACTAATAAGACACGATAAAGTTTTTAATACTTTAATCATAACCTAACCTCCAATCCCTAATAAAAAACTAACTTCGGCAGCAATATCTTCTGCAGCCTCCTTCACCTTAAACAGCTTCGCACCAATCCCTGCATGATTTATATACACTTCACTACCTTCCCCATCTTCGCCAACCATCACCACCGCAATTAGGTTCGCATTCAAGTAATATTTTTTTCCTGTTTCTAACCCTGTTAATTCTAACATGCCCTATACCGCCTTTTCTATATAAGTTAATATTTTAAAAACCTAGTCACATCACCAAATCTTACTAAATCATTATCTTCATCCTTAACTTTCCTAGGAAAAACAATCAAGTTTTCATCCCTAGCTTCAATAGCTTTCAAGCACGCCTCTCTACCAAGCTCAACATACCTTCGGTTGCAATCATCATGCTCTATCATCATTCTATAAGTTCTCGCCAAACTCATCCAGTAAAAGTAATCCATTTCCTAACTCCTTTAGAGCTAAATTATAGCACAACCACGTCTAAACTGCAAAGCTTTTTTCAATTTTCTTTAATGTTTTCTGAGATTTTTTTGACTAAACAGATTGTGTTTGCTGTATTAACCGATTTTAGCTTTGCTACTACTAATAGTAAAAAGTAGTAACAAAGTAGTAGTAACCGACTACTCCTATTTTCTACACCTATCTTGACACATCTTGACGTCGCTACGTCCACTACTCCGCTTATGCTCTATACGACACTCAGCAAAGCAGTCAATTAATCTAAACTTATCACTTATAGACTTACCTAGCTTATTTTCAAACTTACAAGCCGTAATAGCAGCAAGAATTAGCATACTAATTAAAAACTTTTTCACAACTTACTCCTCAAATTCTTTTGCAGTAGATTCTAATAATTGCCTAAAAAAGTGATGAGGTGTGGATTTACATTCTTCAGCATTTGCGTAATAATCCTTAGATATATATAAACTTTTATCCCATGTATCAAATAATAAAGCCTTATACTTAACAACCTTCTCCTTAACAACCTCATAATTATATTCATCTGTAAAGTAAAACTCTTCAGGATATTTATCCACACATCCACATACTTCAACATCAACAGTAAAAACATAATCATTATCTAAATAAACAATCACAAAATCATTTTCATCATGCTTAGAAGCTGCCTTAATTTTCTTCCCATCAATGCAAAGCTTCATAGCCTGTTTTACCTCTAAACTCATTTCTAAACCTCCTCTTCAAATTCTTTCGCAGTCGATTCTAAAAATTGCATGAATTTACAATCACTTTGTACTGCTTCTTCAAAACGCTTCTGGTTACTGTAATAGCCTTCAGATATATGAAAGTTTTTACCAAATATATACGCAACTCTATACTTAATAACACTCCTCACTCTCTTATTCTCAATTATTTCGGGCTTCTCCCAGTAGAGTGTAGGGTTTACATGTCTTTTATTACTATGTCCATTATAAGAAAAATTATAAAAATATCCATGGGTTTTAAACTTTATACATATAGGATATACCATAAGATCTTCATCTATATTCGTAATTTTACCTTCTCCATTTATTAAGCAATAAACCTTATCACCAACCTTCGCATCTTTAAATTTACTCATTTCCACCCCTTTTTTCAATTTCCTTTTCAATCTTAGAAAATAAATCATTAACACAGTGATGTTCTAAATAGTCATATTCAATATCATACATAGAAACATCTTCTTGATAAGAAAGTTCTACTAATAATAATTCTTTAAGAATAGATAACTCATAATCAGTAATTTTCATAGTACAAACCTCTTATTTTTTACTTTTCACATCCCTTCCATACTTCTTATTAAACTTTTCAACTCGCCCCTCTGAATTGGATTTTCTCTCCTTTCTATACTAGAAAGAATGACAATTAGAACATATAGTAATTTTAGAGCTTTCCATCTTAGTTTGAATCTCATATTCCGCACCGTAAGTACATTTGATGATTTTAGTTTTACTTTTCGTTTCTTTTTTCATTTCCTAACTCCTATACTACTATCCCTACTGGGAGAATTATACTACTAAACTACTTATCTACATATAAAACATCCCTAAAGGGAGAATCTTAAAAGATGCAGCGCACCAATCTAACCACTTTTCCATGCCACAACAGCTACTTAAGAGTATGAGTCTTAAGAGGATAAACCTCTGTAAAGGTAATTATTAAAATACTTCGAGATTACAGTCTCTTTTCTTCCTGTAGGCAGGTTACGCCCATTCTTATTAATTATAAGTTATAACTTGAAAAACCATATCAGCAAAACCGCCTTTAACATATAATACAGTATTATCGTCAATCCAACAATTTTCACCATTGTGATCCTCCCTATGCTCATTAAAATCTGACACATTATTGCAAATCGTACCAGCATCACTATAAGTACCAACATCACCTAAATGAGAACATTGGTCATTATTATAAACGTCAGCTTTAAAGCCTTCATTCTTAGCAAAAATACCAGGCGCAACTTCATGACACACACCAGCCACCGGAGCTAACGTAGTTGACAACACTGAACCGTCTGATCCATCTTCACCGTCTTTTCCATCTTGACCGTCTTGCCCATCTTCACCGTCTTTACCGTCTTCACCATTCTTAAGAGCAACCTGCACACCATTTGCACATGTTATTAACGCACCGTTCGCAGTAGCTTTAATAGTACAAGACTCTCCATCCTTTCCATTTTGCCCAGCCTGTCCAGTTTCTCCCTTAGCACCAGTTTTTCCTGTCAAGCCTGTAGCACCAGTCAAGCCTGTTTCACCTTTTTCTCCCTGCAAACCTTGCTCCCCTGTTTCACCTTGCAAACCCTGCTCTCCTTGAATTCCCTGTACTCCATCTCTTGCTGTAGCCGTAGCTGTTTCATCATCACAACCAACTAAAACTGTCATAACCGCAATTAACATAATTAATTTTTTCACTTCGTACATCCTTTTTTCTATGATTTATATCGATTAATATTATTATACATTATTATAAAATAAATGCAACACTTTTATGATAATTTATTTGCTATAAACAATAACCCTTTAGCTAGAAAACTTCCAAGAATTAAAGAAATTCCTAAAAATACAATACTAATAGTTATTTTTAATAAAAACTTTTCCATATCTTATTCCTTAATTATACCAGTCTAATTCTATTATTTTCTGTCTAGATAATTCTAAATCAGACTTATTACAATCATCGAAAAAAACTAATCCATGATCACTATTAACACACCAATAAATTTCCAAAGTACGAGATTCCAAAACTACTACTTGTTTTAATCTATCTTTTGAAACATTATCTTTAAAAATCATAATATACTCCTAAAAATCAAATCCAACACTGCCAAGAGCACTCTTATTACTCTGAACCTGAATTCCAATACTAATTTTATCAGTAATCAGCCTATCATAACCAACTCCAAAAATAAAACCTCTATCAGCTTGTGCCTGAGCAGATAATCTACTAATTCGCTCAGCATCTACACCTTGCAAACCTAATCCAGCTAAAAGCTTAATCCGGTTTCTTCTAGGTTTTTTAACAATCGTCTTTTCAATGATTTTATGCTTAATCTCAGTTACAATCGGACCTGGCACAGTCTTTGTCTTATATCTAGTCTTGTAAACTATTTTAGGCTTACTACAAGTAGTATCACACTTCTTGCAACTATTAACATTAATAACTGGCTTGCAAATATTCTGATTACCAGATGTATTTGAATCCTGCGCAGTTGCAACGACCGAAATTAGCGTTGTAAATAAAATCACTTTAATCATGTTCATATTTTACCTCCTAAGTAAAAATTGTTTATAAACTGTATATATACTCCATAAAAATCTTCTCATGTTCACTAGAGTAATAATTAACACAGTGATCATGAAAGATTTGAAGTTTAGAAACTTCGAACCTGGAAAACCCCATAAACTTAGATATATTAAACCGAATCATAACTGATTCTATATCGTGATCCATAGATTTAGAATTATGAACTAAAGAACTTACATTATTATATTTATCACGAGGACATTTAGATAAATCAAGTAAAACTCCTATGACACAGCAAGAATCCGAATCACTGTCATAATATCTACATGCTTGGGCATTTTTTTGAAAGCCCAACTTTCCAGTCTCGTATGCAGTCTTAATAATATTTAAAGACTCCTCTCTACTATAGGTTCGTTTCTCTTTATTCATCATTACACTAACTCCTCATAACCATTAAAGCACAAAAGATTAGCGTTGTAAATAAAATCATTTTAATTGTCTTCATATTTTACCTCCTAAGTAAAAATTGTTTATTGAATTAACTTATTTTGTCAGCATTACTATTATATATTGTTATTTATATTATAACCTAATAAATATATAGGGTATAAAAAATATATTACGAAGAATAATGGGTTTTGTATGTACAAACCTAAAAGCATAGGTAATAGTATTATAAGTAACGCAACTAAAATTATAAGAAACGCTGCAAATCCTGTAACTATATCTAATATAAACCGTTTCATTACACTAACTCCTCATAACCATTAAAGCACAAAAGATTATTAACCCTGTCTGCAAAGTCAAACCTGCTTTCGAATCCTTCATTATTTTCTAATAAAAACAAGTGTTCAAATTCAAAACTGAAAGGATTTATACTGTATAAATCTTGAGCAAAACAGTGATATTGACCGTCAAACTTCTTAAAAAAGGACTTAAACTCAGGCATACACGCTGCCCAACCAATCGCTCATCTTTTAGACTTGTCAAGACTGACAAAATCTGCTAAATCCCAATTCTCATCCTTGACAGACTCTAATATAAAATCTCTATTCTTAGCTAAGTTTTCTGCATGCTGTTTATTCATTTCGTAGCTCCTTTAATTTATAATAATAAAAACAACTCCTATGAATATTATAATCTATACCGTAAACTATACCTTCTATAGTGACTATAAAATCATACATACATTACCTCCATTCTAAACATTTACTATTTACATTATCATAATCTGCACAAAACTTCACAGCCTGCAATGTCTCAATAGTCTTCTGCGTAAAACTGTTCATTGCTAAGACTAAGAATAATAATAGTAATGCGTTTTTCATGATCTATATTCCTTTTTTAGTCTGTTTTGACCGATTTTAGCTTTTCTTTCCTTAAGAATAACATAGACTGCAAAGCTTTACAAGGCTTTTCTTATATTTTTTAAATATTTTTTTACTCTCTCTTGCTTCACACAACTAGGCTTAGTTCCACAATTATACCGCATAAAAGCCTCATCAAGAGGATACTTACGATAAAACCACTCAAAAACCTTTACACCCTGCTCAAAACTGTAATCCATATCAGTCAATAACCGTTGTTTATCAACCCCTGCATGATCTATATGATATTGATTGACTTGCATGATGCCATAATCGTTTGAAACTGGATTGACCGCATTTAGCTTGTAATGACTTTCAACGCAAGCAATTGCCAAAACTATGTTTACTGGAACTTTAAACTTATCTGCAGCCTTCGCCGCTGAATAAGAGATAGGACTCGCATGATTTATACTTATACCCTTAGCGTTACTTGTAATCTGCATTATATTTATTAAATGAGATTCTAAGTCAAGCTTTTCCGACTGCAATGCGCCGCAATAAGCATTAAAACTAATTAATATTGTTATTATATATTTCATAAATTACTCCAATTTTAACAATTTTCTCAAATAAGGCTGTACATAATCACTATGCAAATCTACGTCTACCATAAAAACTACAATAGCTATAAAAACCATATAAGGGAAAAAAATAATAAACAATCCTAAAAATAAATATATTAAAAAAATCATAACATCTCTCCTATTTTATATTATTATCATCTAAAAACATATTAAGACTTAAAGCCCTGCATAAGTAAGTCATATCCTGACAATCCTTAAAAGACTGTATATTAGAATCATTGTGAAAATAATCGTCAATGTAAATAACATCTATATCCACCCATATAGTAGATTTCCAAATACTAAAAGCATCTTTAGACATATATTCTGGTATAAAGAAACATAACTCATCGCCCGACATATCGCTAACCCTAACCCAATATTCCTCAATCTCTTTTCTAGTCATAACAAACTCCTAAGCCTAAACAAGCAGTCCATGCAATATCGCACCGACTATAAACCATATTAAAGTAAACACTATTAAACTGTATTCATTATTTTTCATAAATATCCTTTAGTATATGTAAATTAAAATAACATTCATCCCGACATTCTTCAGCGTGACACTTCTCAACATAGAGGAGATCGCAATAAGGGCAAAAATAGCAAACCACAGGACTTTCGAATACTTCCTCTTTATTTTTCATTCAAAAACCCTCCACTACCTGCAAAACTTTTGTCATGCTTGTCTTGCTTGTCTAAACTAAGATCAGGCTTAAATTCTAAAGAATAATGATTAACAAATTGTACAGCATCATTCATATTATCAAACGAACCTAAAGTTTCTACACCTAAACAAACTTCAAACATTTTTTTGTTTCTTCTAATTTCTACGTGGTTACTCATAACTATCTCCTTTACTTAGAAAGACTTCTAAGCGTTGTTTGTCTCTTATATTTAATATCATATGCATCAATATTATTTAAAAATTCAACTTCTAAAAACTCAACAGCTCGGTAAAAGTCTGAAAATTCTTTAATAACTTTTTTACTTTTCAAATCAATTAGTAAATACATTTCTTATCCTTAGTTACTGTTTCAATATCTAAATATTATCACACTCACTACAGAAGTCAAGCATTATTTTAGTAAAAATTAAACTAAATCTCACTCCCAATAATTACACCAATATCATGCTCATTATGCAACTGTCCATGTTCGTCAACAACAATGCCAAGCATAAAATCTGCTACATGAATAAAACCTTGTTCAATTGAATAACATTCATTACACCATTCTACATCATCATTTTGATACGTATCAGATACATCACAAACTTTACAAACTGAAGTATAATTCATTTTAATTCTCCTATTTTAATTCAATTTCTTCTGAGTCTACATATAGAGAACAATATAAGTCAGACAAAGTACAATGCTTATTAAACTTAAAAGCTCTCATTGAATTATAGTTACCTCTAATATCACCGCCACCATGCTCCTCTACTAAAAGAATAGCATTTTCATCATAAATAGAATCATCCGCATTCGAAAGTACATGCCATTGAACATGATTATTTAGATGTAAAGTTAAATCAGAATTGTTATAAGTATTATCAGACTCACAACCAAGACCTAAAAGCTCAGCAAATTCCTCTGCCTGACCAATTCCCCAACCGTCTAATTCATTTAAAGCAGCATTCAGTTCCTTACTTTCAGTACAATATTCCTTAATAAGTTCAATTGGATTCTCATTATATTGTTTAAATCTAAATTCACTCATTATTTTATCCTTTGTTACCGTTTCAATATCTAAATATTATCACATCAAAAATAAAAGTCAAGCATTATTTTAATTATTTTTTAATTATTTTTAAAATAAATACTAAACAAATTCTATCTAAAAGCAATAACTTACAACAAAAGAATTTATTGACAATAACAATCATTTACAGTATAATAAAACATCAAAGCAGAATTCCCATCTGCAATAAAGGTTATAATAAGTCATGAAAAAATTCTATCAGTCAAACGAATTCAGAAAACTGCAGTATGAATGGTATGAGAAACTAAACAAAAAAGGTTTCGAAGACATTGAATATTATCGAGACGCTAAAGGCAGATTGATTAAATCAAAACTTATACGTACTACTAAAAACTCACCTAATAGAGGTCAAATCAGGGCTGATAAGACTTCGCAGCACTTCAATATCCTCAGAAAATTCCTGAATTCCGGACCTTTTTACCCAAATTTAAAGGAAATTTACAATTATCACAAGAAAAATCAAGCATTTAAGCTAAATTCGGCACAAAAACCTATATTCTCTTCACAACCTCTAGTATCTCAACAGTCCTCAGCAGAATTCATAGAAAAATACCCAACCTTCAAAGCTTTTCAGGCTGCCCAACCTATCATATATACCAAAACTCAATACAGACTCCTAGAAATTTACTTAACAGGCGCAACAATCAGAGAAGTCAGCAAAGCTATGAAGCGTTTAAAATGGCAAGGCAAGCTATGCAACACTAAGAAGTCTTTGAAGTACTCAGTATACTGGTGTCACACCAACCTAAATAAACTTAAAAGTGCTGCAAAGTCTTTTCAGTTCGATCAAGAAGACTGTCAAGACTGTCAAGCCTGTGCAGACTGTGAAGCATTGCAGCTTAAGCCTGAACTAAACAAGCCAATAGGTGAGCTGGATGACTAGAGAGACTGCAATGACCGAAACAAGCCTATTAAGCACCCCGTCGATTTCAAAAACCCCGATTCACTGCAGCACTGCTACATACATACATATAATATACCGCCCTATTACGTCTATCCTTTACCCGTCGGTTAAAAAACCTCTTTTCAGCCTGCAAAGCCTTAAAAGCACTTCCCTATTTAAAAATTTTCCTTTTTTAAAAACTAAAAAGCCTCTAACCCTTTGTAATCACATGCCCCCGGCTCCCGCCCCTCATGATTCTATACAGCCTATGCAGAACTGCAGACTAAACAGCCCGTTTAAGTCGCTTTTTAGCCAATTCTCAGCCTCTACAGCCTTTGCAGCACTAAAGACCTACATTTCAATCTCAAACGCCCATATCAGCCTCTCAGCCTCAAACCTAACTTCGGTCAATACAGACTTTTCACCCTCCTCCTTTGTTTGTCCTAAACTATGCATACCGAAGTTAGGTTTTTCTAATTTAAACAATTATACTTGCACTTTTACAACTAACATGTTATAATTATTGATGTATATAATATACGTATACATCCACACCTATAATGTATTGAATATACGTAAGCCGATTTTAGCTTAAAAGGAGTTAAAAGTGAAAAGATTAGTAGAATTAATAGAATTTATCATAATAGGTATTCCAGTAATAATATTATATCTAGTATCAGAATTACTAGATGCTACAAGCACAACATTAAAACGTATAGTAAAATCAATAGATAAAGCATGGCATAAATAAGGACTTATAAGTGAAACAAACCCTATTTCTAACATCCATCCTAACCCTAACTTCGGTCATAACAGCCATTGCAGCCTTAGCAGCAGTCCATACAGCAATTCACCACGTTCTGGAGGCTTTCTAATGACCAAAGAACAATATTATAAAAATGAAGCAGAAAGATTATGGGAAATAATAGATAACATTTCTACATTAGGAGATATAGTAAAGCCAGATGGCATGTACTTCAAATTAGTAGAAAAAGAAGTAAAAAAATATAATAAAGAAATATACTCAGATGGATATAAACTATACTGGAGGCTTTTCTGATGACTAAAAGAAAACTTATATACACTTCCTACGGAATAGGAGTAAAATCAATATCTAAAGAAGCAATAAAAAAAACATTAAAATCATTAATCACTATAGCCAATCAGAAAAAGAAGAAATAAATGTCAGACGATAAAAAACCAAAGCGGATCAAGCTTCCATCCAAACCTAAACAAATCGAACAATCCGACGTTCAAGTAGTTCCATCCATAGAAGGTCTATTAGCTGACGCCCTAACTATCATCGGCGGAGAATTATCACGCTACCGTCAAAAATCAACCCGAGGTGTAACCCTAGACTTAAAAGAAGCACGAATCATCCAAGGCTATATCGACTCCCTGACTAAAGCTCAAAAAGAAAACCGAGAACAAGCACGTGCACAAGATCTATCAAACTTATCAGACTCAGAACTTTTACAACTTGCTACTCAGCTTGCAACAGATAAAAAGCTACCAAAACCGGAAGACAACTAACGCCGAACGGCTACCACCTTCATGCTGTAAACAGCTCTGCAGCCTAAAAAACAACTAAACAGTCTAAAAAGAACTAAAAAACCAAACGTAATCAGGAAAGCAAACAATGAAAACAACACATCTCACTAAAAATCAATTAAATCAACAATACTCTTCGCTCTGCTCCCAGCTAGGAGATTCTATCCTAAAGCTAGAGCAACTTCAAGACCTTATTCAAGAACTTAAAAACCAAATCAACTCTCTCAACCAACAATCACTATTAATAGACCAAATCTCTCAACAGGAAAGCAATCATGAGTAATCCAAACATCCGTATCCGAAAAGCAAACCAAGAAGACGTCGGCTTCATCTTCAACTCTTGGCTAAAATCATTCAAGTCTTCCTTCTGGGCAAAAAACATCACAAACACAATCTACTACGCAGAACATCATAAAATTCTTGAACGGCTTCTGAAAACTAACGAAACTTATATCGCTTGCGACCAATCCGATCCTTCGCAAATCTTCGGTTACATTAACGCCGGAAAAATTGAAGGAATTCTTTGTATAAATTATATATACGTTAAACAACCATTCAGAAACTTAGGAATAGGAAAACTATTACTTAACTGCTTCGATCATAACCTAGAAACTGCAGCAGTCTTTACTCATGCAACTCATATGAGCAACAAACTCGCAGCAAAATATAATTTAGTTTATCATCCATACCTTTTACATCCGCAGGAAGCTTCAGATGACTCAAAAGAGTAAACATACTGACGTAGATAAAGAATCCCTACGACTAGAATACTGCTTTGAAAAAGGAATAAACTTCAAAGACAGAATCATTCAAATCACAGGAGCAATCGAAGACTCTATATCATTCGACTATCTCGACGCAGCCTTAACCGAAATGGAATCCGGCTCAAAAAAATCAATAACTATAAAGATTAACTCACCTGGCGGCTCAACTTACGAAGCCCTGGCAATGGTAGACAGAATTAAAGAATCAAAATGTCAAATCATAACTAAATGCTACGGACACGCAATGTCAGCAGCCTGCCTCATCCTAGCCGCCGGAGATAAGCGACTAATAGGCTCCAGATCTTGGATAATGCATCACGAAACGTCCTTCGGAATATCAGGAACACTCTCCGAAGCGCAAGACTACGTAAAGCAAATGGAGAACGAAGAAAAAGAATGGGCAAAAGCCATGGAAGATTTCACTAACATGGACTACAACTTCTGGCTTGAATCTGCAATCAAAAAAGACTTCTACATAACTTCTGAAGAAGCTATACAACTAGGTATTGTAGATGGAATTCTTTAACAACATAAATTTAGAAGCCTTCGGATGGATATCCGCCTTATGCTTTTCCCTATCACCTTTACCGCAAGTAGTAAAATGCATAAAAGAAGGTCACGCAAACGGAATGTCATGGGGACTAATACTTTTATGGCTACTCGGAGAACTAGCAGCAATAACATATGTTTTTCCAAAGCAAGACATTCCACTACTAGCAAACTATTTTTTAAACTTAATATGGTTATCCATCATATTAAATTACAAAATAAAAGGAGGCTCAAGTCATGAGAAAAGATAAAGAGCAAGTAAAAGCAGAGAAAAAATTAGAAAAAATGGCACAAAAAGAAATGCAAAAGCAGTTCAACATGTTTAAGAAAAGATTTAAAATGAGATCGAAAAGTGAATTAGTAGCTATTCTCTGGACTCAAGGAATTGAATTCAGAAAATTACAAGAAATAGCTCAAGAACTATACGAAGAAAATAAAGAACTCAAAGTCGAATCAGAAGATCAAAAGGAAGTAAAGAATGAAGAAAGTATTTAAAACATTAGCAAACGGACTTATTCTATGCATCATAGGATTAGCATTCATCTCAACATCTCACGAAGTATACGATAAATATTTATACGAATTAAAAGCTTCATCAGTAGTAAAAATTACAAAAACTTACGCAGCTCAAAGAGGTGGAACAGGGTTTCTAGTAAAAGCTCCGTCAGGTAAAAAATACATCATGACTAACGCTCACATCTGCTCCATGGGAGATAAATTAGTAGTAACAGATTATAAAGGTCGTAAACGAATTTCCAAAGTACACGAGGTATATCCCAAACATGATCTATGCTTAATGAACGCAGTATCTGACGTACCAGCACTATACATAGCATCAAACATAGAAAAAAGAGAAAGAGTACATCTTATAGGACATCCAGGTCTACGTGGTTTATCATTTGAGTCAGGATACTTTGTAGGTCCAACTACGATCCAACTAGTAGGAGTATGTAATTCAAAAAACTATAGAAAAATTGAAAACCTATTAAAGATTGAACCTGAAATGCCTTTAATTAAATTAGAGAGATTAATTCAACAATTTTGCACAACATCTATGACATCAAATCATATCAATGTAATTTCCTACGGAGGAAACTCAGGATCTCCTGTCCTAAATAAATTCGGAAACGTAGTAGGAGTATTATATGCAGGTCGTAGAGATCAAAACACAGCATCTCACATGGTTCCATTAACAGAAATTAAGAAATTTTTAAAAAACAAATAAGGAGAAATTATGAAAATAATTCAAGTAAGAACACATGAATCAGTAAACTTAGACGGAAAAGGAAATACAAACTTCTCAGTAGAAGCATATTCAAACAGACCTGGATATGAAATTGAACTAATTCCAGAACTAACATCAGTACAAATCAGTTCTGAATCTGACTCAGTAATTGTACCTTTAGTAAATGTAGCTTTTATGAAAACAGAAACAAAATACAGCAAAGCAAAATACCAAGCAAAAGAAAAAGAAGCTAAAAAACCTAAAAACAATCCAGCACTAAACAAAGTAAACAGACCTAAATAGGAGTCAATACAATGATATTTAAATCAGCCGCATCTTTTAATACTTTGTCAAAAAGAATAGAAAGTTACTATAAAGAAAATCCAAGTAAAAGTATTAAAAAATTAACAAAAGAAGAAGAGATAGAAGCACAAAAAGTAATAGACACAGCATGCGAACAGTATAGATATCAAAAAACAGCAGATAATTTAGAAAAATTAATAGATCAATGCGACATGAAAGAAGAATTCATAGATCATGCTTTACATTTTCTAAAACAATTTAAAAAGTAGTAAAATGACCAATAAAATAAATCGCCTGGCAGTCATAGCCGAACTCAAACGCAGAGAAGAAGAAAACGCCAAGATTATGGCTATGACTCCATTCGAATTTAAAGATCACTGTTTTCAAAAACAAATAGACTTCTTTAGAAACGAAGGACCTAGATTTCGTGCAGCCTGCTGTTCGCGTAGAGCAGGAAAGACCATTGGCATAGCTGCGGACGCTCTTGAAACAATTCAAAATGAACCCGATGTTCTATGCCTATACATAACCGTAACTAAACAAGCAGCTCGTGATATTATATGGGCAGACCTGATTAAAATCATAGAAGATAATAACCTTCCATTTAAAATAGACAACACTCGTTTAAGTATAACCAACCCTTTAAACAGATCTAAATTACTAATCGAAGGAGCTAAAGATAGATCAGAAATTGAAAAGCACAGAGGGAAAAAACTAAGAAAGTGTTATATCGACGAAGCTCAAAGTTTCCGATCCTATATCAAAGACTTAGTAAACGATGTAATCACACCAGCACTTCGAGACTTAAAAGGTGAACTATACATAACTGGAACACCTGGACCAGTAAAAACTGGATATTTCTATGAAGTAACAAATTCAGACTTCTGGCATAACGTACACTGGACAGCCTTCGACAATCCGCACATGCACGAACCACCTAGACTAGACTTAGAAGAAACTCTAACAGAAGAACGTCTCATGAAAGGCATATCAGATCAAGATCCATCATACCAACGTGAAACATATGGAATTTGGATAGAAGATCTAGATGCTCTAGTATTTAAATTTAACAACAACATAAACCTATACAAAACCCTCCCATCTCACACCGATCAAGACATTAAAATCAAATACGAATATATATTCGGAATAGACATAGGATACAACGATTCAGACGCCATAGCAGTCCTAGCATACAACTACGAAACCCAAGAAGTCTACCTAGTAGACGAATATCTCAAAGCAAAACAAGATATCACATCCCTAGTAAAAGAAATAAAACGCTTGCAAGATCACTATAAACCTGTTAAAATGGTATTAGACGCCGGAGCACTAGGCAAGAAGATTCAAGAAGAAATCCGCCAACGTCATGGCATCAATCTAGAAGCAGCAGAAAAAAACAGAAAGATAGAGTTTATAGAGCTATTAAACGACGATCTCCGTAGAGGCAAACTAAAAGCCTACGAGAAATCAGCCTTTCAAGACGACTGCATGCTCGTTCAATGGGATAAAGAGTCAAAAATACGTAATCCCGAAAGACCTAAAATTTCAGATCAGTATCACAGCGACATATGCGATGCTGTATTATATGCTTGGCGTGAATGCAAGCACTTTCTAGCGAGTAAAACCTTTAAAGAGCCATCCCGAGGTACAAACGAATATATGGATAAACTAGAGGCGGTAGAAGCCGAGCGTATGGAACGCAGACAAAATGATCCTGATTTCGATCCCTTAGATGACTTTAACGAACCAGACGACTATTCAGATCTAGGCTGGTAATCCAAAAACATAACAACCCTGCAATATCTAGGAGCTATTTCTATGTTCAAAAACGTAAACGAACTTAAAAATTTCATCATATGGTGCAAAGAATCTAAGATAAAACAATTCAAAAATGAAGACGTATCATTCGAATTATCAGAATTAGCCTACATACCAGACAACAGTGAAATGAAAGAAATAAAGCTAGAAGATACCAAAACTCTAGCAGATATTTCAGAGTCCATGACTCCAGAAGAATACGAAGATCTACTATTTCACTCATCCAACTAAGGAATAATATAAATGTCTCAATACGATGATCCATACGCACACAACGTACAAAATAACGGAGCTAACTGGTGGAAAGAAGACGAAAAAGAAGCTCATAAAGCAGTAACAGCATATATAGACCATCTAGACAGAGATCAATCATACAAATCACAAGAAAATTTAAAGCATATGAAACTATACGGAAACTATGAAATGTCCGGTATAGATTCAATGTCATATTCACGTGCAGAAACAACTACAAACATGTCTCACAGAGTAACACTAAACATCGTCAAATCTATGATCGATACAGTAGTTTCTAAAATGGCAAAAAACAAACCAAGACCTTCATTCTTAACAGACGGCGGAGATTGGACATTACAACAAAAAGCTAAAAAACTTACAAAGTACTGCGAAGGAGTTTTCAACTCTTGCGAATACTATACTAAATCACTACAAGCATTTAAAGACGGCTGCATATTCGGAACTGGAATTATAAAATTCGTAAAGAAAGATGGAAACATATGCTGTGAAAAAGTATTTCCAGAAGAAATCAAAACAGACGATCAAGAATCATTCTATACAGATCCAAGACAAATTCATCAAGTAAAATACATTCATAAATCAGTACTAAAAGAAATGTTTCCAGACGATGAAATGTATATAGATCAAGCAAATACTTCAATAGACAATAGAGAATCTTCAGGAAGACAACGACTAGAAGACATGATCAAAGTAACAGAATCATGGCACCTACCTTCAGGAAAAGTAACAGACGAAGAAGGAAATCCAATAAAGCATGATGGAAGACATGTAATCACTATTAGAAACAGAACACTATTTACAGAAGCATATACTAAATCATATTTTCCATTCGTATTCTTCAAGTGGACTGAAAAACCAATTGGATTTTGGGGATCAGGAATCGCAGAAGAAGTTAAAGGATTGCAACTAGAAATAAACAAAATCCTAAGAACAATTCAAGTATCTATGCATCTAGTATCAATTCCAAAACTACTAGTAGAAGCAAGTTCTAAAATTGTAACAGCTCATTTAAATAATAAAATTGGTGGAATTATAAAATACGCAGGAACTGCTCCTCAATACGCACCTCTAGGTGGAATCCCAACAGAACTATTCAACCATTTAGAAACATTATATCAAAAAGCATACGAAGTAGTAGGAATCTCATCTTTATCAGCACAATCTTCAAAACCAGCAGGATTAGAATCGGGGAAAGCATTAAGAGAATTTAACGACATCGAATCAGAAAGATTTCTAGAAGTAGGGCAAAGATTCGAAAAAACATTCCTAGACGCAGCAGAAATTATCATTGACATGTCTCGTGATATGTATACAGACGATGAAATCAACTATAAAGTAAAAGCTAAAGGTAAAAATTTCATAGAAACAATCGAGTGGAAAGAAGTAGACATGGACGAAGATCAATTCTTAATGGATATCTTCCCAACCTCAGCTTTATCCAACACTCCAGCAGGAAGACTACAAGACGTTCAAGAACTTCTAACAGCAGGATTCATCAGCAAAGAAGAAGGACTAAAACTACTAGACTTCCCAGATCTAGAATCATCCATGACACTACTAAACGCAGCAGCGGAAGATATTGACAGAATGATTGAACTAATGATGGATAAAGGTAAATACCAAACTCCAGAACCTTATCAAAATCTTGAAAAAGGCATTGAAAAATGTCAACAAGCATATCTCAAATTCAGAGCACAAAACGCTCCAGATTCACGTCTAGAGCTTCTACGAAGATGGATGGAAGATGCTCAAGGACTATTACAAAAAGCTGTAGAAGGACAAGCTCCACCTCCACCACTAGCACAAACTTCAATTCCAGTAACCAACACTCCAATCGAAAACCGAGGACAAGTATTGGCAGACGCTGAACTAGAAGAGCAGCAAATACAAAATGAACTATTAGAGCAACAACTGCCAGTAACCGCAGATCCAACAGCTCAATAACATACAAGCATATAATACCAGCCTATTTTGGCGAGCATAAGCTCAACTCAGCAATTATAACAGGAGAATACCCATGTCAGACCAGTCTCAAGACTATCAAGTATCTAGTGATGTACCAGTAGAACAAGTTACACCTAACGATGTTTCTAACGCCTTCGAAGAAAGACGTATCGAAGCAGAAAACGAAAAAACATTAGATGGAAACAATCTACAAGAACCAGAAACTCAAGAAGAAGAATCAGCAGAAACAGATCAATTTTCTTCAAAGTTCGCAGCACTAAGCAGAAAAGAAAAAAGCCTTAGAGACAAAGAAAAGCAATTCGAACAACGTATGCAAGAATTCGAAGAAAAAATGGCACAATTTCAAGCTCCAGCACAGCCAGAAATACCAGCAGAACCAGAACACGTTCCAGCAGATATTAGACGAAACCCAATAAAAGCCTTAGAAGAAGCAGGCTACACATACGAAGACTTAACCAACATGATCCTCAGCGACGGAAAATTAACACCAGAACGTCAAATGGAATTATTAAAAGAAGAACTACAAAACGACTACAAAGCTAAATACGAAGAAATAAACAACAAGCTAATTGAAAAAGAAGAAAAAGAAGTACAAAGAAACTATGACGAAACATTGAATAACTTTAAATCCGAAATCAATGAATTCGTAAACTCCAGCGAAGATTTTGACTACATACAAGCCAACGAAGCTCAAGATCTAGTTTTTGACGTCATAGACGAATACTATCAAGAAAATAACGAAATTCTTGATATACAAACTGCAGCAATGCAAGTAGAGCAATACTTAGAAGAAGAAAGCATGAAGCTTTTTGAAAAGTCAAAGAAATTGAAGTCAAAATTTTCGAGCAACACGCAGAAGCCAGCTCCTGCACCATCAAGACAATCGCCAACATTGTCGAACTCGCACGCAGCTACGAGTAAAGCACCACAGCAGCAACGAATGTTATCACGCGAAGAATCTATTGCCGAACTAGCTAAACAGCTTAAATGGGAAGAGTAAAAGAAACTAAAATTAATTAAACTAACTTTAACTAAAAAAACAAGGAAATTTTAAAATGGGATTAGATTTAACATCGTTTCAACCAGTATTGAAACAACATTACACAAACGACAGAGTAGAAAACATGGTATACAGAGACAACCCTCTTCTCGCCATGCTTCCAAAGTATGAGCAATTCGGTGGAGAAAACCTTAAGCTTCCAATCAAATTTGGTATTCCTCAAGGACGATCATCTAACTTTGCAACAGCACAAGCTAACAAAACATCAAGTCAATACCGAGCTTTCTTACTCACAAGAGCAAGAGACTATTCACTAGCATCTATTGACAACGAAACTATCTACGCTTCTAAAGGTAACAGCAACGCATTTCTTGAAGCTGCTACAACAGAAATCGACGGAGCTATCGAATCTGCAACTCGTGCATTAGCAATCGACATGTACGGAAACGGTTCAGGTTCTCGTGGAGCTTCTTTAAACGCTGAAACTGGAACAACTATTCAATTAACATCTATTGAAGACGTTACAAACTTTGAAGTAGGAATGTACTTAGTATTTTCTTCAACTGAAGGTTCAGGACTTGTAAAATCAGGACGTGTTTCTGTAACAGGTGTAGATCGTGACCTAGGTACTTTAACTGTTGACTCACTTACTGCTATCGATGGCGGAGCTGGTGTTGCAGCCGGAGACTTCGCTTTCCAAGAAGGTGATTACGACCAAAAAATCAAAGGTCTTAGAGCATGGCTTCCAGAAACTTCTCCAGCAGCTACAGATAACTTCTTTGGAGTTAACAGATCTGCAGACGCTACAAGACTTGCAGGAATTCGTTTCGACGGTTCTGGAGCACCAATTGAAGAAGCATTAATCGACGCTGCAGCTCGTGTTGCACGTGAAGGTGGACGACCTGATTACTGTTTTATGAGCTACAGTTCATTCTCTGAACTAGAAAAAGCTCTTGGAGCAAAAGTTCAATACGTAGACAAGCATATCAATCCAGAAATCGGATTCAGAGGAATTAAAATTCACGGACCTCGTGGACCTATCACAGTAATTCCTGATCAAAACTGTCCAGAAAACAGAGCTTTCATGCTTTCTATGTCTTACTGGAAACTATACAGTCTTGGTAAATGTCCTAAGATTTTAGATTCTGACGGACTTCGTATGTTAAGAGAGTCTAACGCTGACGCTGTAGAAGTACGTGTTGGTTACTACGCTCAAATGGGTTGTAGAGCACCAGGCTTTAACGCAACTATCGCATTATCTTAATATAATTAACGAGCTAGGTAGGCATAAAATACTTACCTAGCTTTAAAGCTCCCCAGACAGGCTGGCGAGACTAAACAACAAGTTTGACTATAAATCAAGCTTAACAAGGAGTAGCCTTATCGCAAACAGACGTTTTCAAAGAATGCAATCTCTCGAAAGAGAAGTAAAAAAGCTTTACGCAAGAATTACAACAGACGCTTCAGGTGACGTAGTATCAGTTAAAGGTGTAGGAATTGAAGAAGTAACTCATGCTTCAAACGTATACACAATCACACTAGAAGATCGATACGTAGAATTCTTCGGAGCAAAACCATCTTCAGGTGTATCAGCTTCATGGCATACAGTTTCTGAATCTGTATCAACAGACAAAGAAGTTGTTATCGAAGCTTCAGCAGCTCAAGCAGATACTACAGTTCAAGTTGAGATCAACCTAAAGAACACTACAGTAGAACGATAAAGGAGGAAGTATGCCTTTCCCTTTACGAAAGAGAAGAACTGCCGCTATAACTTACGTTATGGATCGTATGAAAAAAAATAAATCTTACGACGGCATGAAAGACTACAACGAACAATCCTCTATGTACGCTCATAAAGGTGCTCAGTCAGACTATTCAACTGGATATAAAATGGCAGCACATGAACTTATGAATGCAGTAGAAACAAAAGACGTTGAATGTCTAGAAAAAGCCCTAAAAGGCTTTGTTTCCATGATGGTAGACGCAGCTATGGAAGAGCACAACCAACTCTATCACGAAGCTGAACACAAAAGCATGGAAAACAAAAAAGAAGAATAATTCTTAGCCTAGATAAGCCTAAAAAACTTATCTAGGTTTCTTAACACTAGGAATAAACTTAATGGCTAATATAACCTTATCAGAAATACGCCAGCGATGTAGAGAACGAGCAGACATGAAAGAATCATGTTTTGTTGAAGATCAAGAACTAGACTTTTACATAAACCAATCCATAGCAGAACTACACGACATGCTAGTTCAATCCTACGGAGAAGATTACTACGTAAAAGATATCATATTTAACACATCAGCAAATGCAGAATCATATAACCTATCGACAGTAATCCCAGACGACGACTTTTACAAATTAAGAGCATTAGATGCACGTCTAAACGGAGACGATTGGTTCACATTAAGAAAATTCAACTTCAACGAAAGAAATAAATTTCAACACGTAGGAGCAGGAGATTTCCTAGGAATTGTAAATGTTCGATACAGACTAGTAGGAGAAAATATCAGATTCGTTCCTATTCCAGACAATTCAATAGACATACGTGTATGGTACATTCCAAGAGCAGTAAAACTAATACAAGACACAGACGAATACTGCGATTTCAACGGATGGATAGAATACGTAATAGTAGACGCAGCAATTAAAATGCTCAACAAAGAAGAATCAGACGTAACAGTACTCCTACGAGAAAAAGACCTTCTAAAAAGAAGAATCGAAGAAGTAGCAAACAATCGAGACGCTGGAGAACCTGAATCAGTATCAGACATATACTCTGAAAACGACGAATTCTACTATGGCAGGACTAGCAGCTAATGTCAACTAGAGCAAACTCCCTAGAAGATTATAAAAAGCTAAACACCGGAGACTCAAATCTCGACAAAGTTCAGCAAAACGTGCAAAACGCTATACAGCCTATAATACGAAAAGAAGTAGTAGACGGAATCCTAGTAAAAAACGTATGCCTAGAACCAGAAATATCTAACGAAGTACATCACACTCTTGGCAGACCTCCTTTAGGCTGGACAATAGTACGTAAACGAGCAGACTCACGTATATGGGATATACAAGATTTCAATCCAAATCCGTCACGAACCTTATCTCTAACATGCTCTCACCTAGTAACGGTAGACATATGGATATTCTAAAAGAATTAGAAGAAAAAAGCAATGAAATAACAATCTGCTATTCAGTAATTCGGCTACAAGAACAAACAATAAGCGACTTAGCAGAAAAAATAAAGCATCTAGAGCAATTACTACTCCATCCGCCAACAATAATTAAAAAACAGGAAAAATAAATGGCTTTAACTACACAAACAACATTTCTAAACCTAACATTACCAGTACCTACACAACAACTAGGACCGCAATGGGCAGTAGAATTAAATGCAGCGTTCGAAGTAATTGACACTCACGATCATTCATCCGGAAAAGGTGTAAGAATACCTACAGCAGGATTAAACATAAACGAAGATTTACAATTCAATAATAACGCAGCATTAAACCTAAAACTAGTAACACTAGCTCAACAAGACGAACTACCTCAAGGATTTCCATTCAACTCATCCTTATCAGCATTCGAAGGAGATCTATATTACACAAACGAATCAGGAGTAGCAGTACGACTAACAGACGGATCTGAAATAATCACTACAGATCCTATATTAACAAGACTTGAAACAAGACAATTATCAAATAGTACAGACATATCAGATACTGATAATAATGTAATATTTTTAGTAAATTCAAATACTTCAAATATTACAATAACTCTACCTTTAATATCAGACGTAGAAATAGGAAGAATATACACCATAAAAGACGCTACAGGAAATTCAAACACTAACAATATATCAATAGTACCAGTATCAGGAAATACTATAGATTCTTTAACATCAAAAGTAATAGATTCTAATTTTCAATCTATAAATATAGTATCAGACGGATCTAATAATTGGTCTATATATTAGGAAATATAAATGCCTTTAAATAAACAAACAATATCAGTCCCCTTCTCCCAAGGGCTAGAAACTAAAACCGATGATCTTCAAGAAAATCTTGACGGATTTGAAGTATTAGAAAACGTAATATTCGATACACCTAACCAAATAAGAAAAAGAAGAGGATATAATCTTTTAGATTTAAGAACTCCAAATGAATCACTAATAGAAAACCCAAGATATTTAGCTCAATACGAAGACGAGTTAGGAATAATGAACAATACATGTTACTATTCATACTCAGAATCTATAGAAAGATGGATAAATAAAGGTAGAATATTCACAGCATTTCCTACCACTGAAAATATAATAAGAAATTTCAGAACTAAACAAAATTTAGATATAGTAACAGTAGAAAATATAAGCTTCTTCTCATATCAAGATAATTCAGGAATAAGATTATCAGCAAAAGACAATGAAAATTGTAATTTTATCATATCAGACGTATTACTAACAGAATCCGGTACAAATCCTAAAATAACTAATATACAAAATTCAGTAGTAGTATTTTATACAGTAGAAAATGAAATAAGATATAAAACAGTTAATATAACTAATCCATCTATTATAAGCGAAGAATTTACATTCTCTACAGCATTAGGAGCTATAAACACTAACTATGACGTATTACAAGTAAATAACTCTATAGCAGTAGCGTTTAACTCAGCAGCATTAGCTAGAACAGTATCATTACAAGAAAATTATACGATACAAAGTCAAGGAATAGGATCTTTAAGAGATTCAGGACAGGTAACATTTCAAGTAAATCCTCCAAGTGACAATCCATCAAATACAGTAATAATTGAAGGACTTGGAGATATTCAAAATACAACAATATCCGTAACACCTAATACAGGATTTAATAACCCAGCAAACGGCGTATCCACAGCGACATTAAATACAAATACACCTATTACTTTAACTAACAATGAAAACATAACCATACCAGAGACTGTTTCAGTAAACAGAAATGGAACGAATATAAATTTAAACATAAATGAACCTACAATAAATGATCAAGAAGAAGTAATAGTAGAATTCTCTGGAAATGTAAATAATATTAATTTAGAAATAACTCCAAATCTAAGAACTAATAGTAACCCAAGAGCATCTTCAGCAGTAGTACTATCTCTAGCATCAGGATTCGTAGGAATAGTAGTGTTTGATGAAACCAATCCAGAATCTAGAAACGGAGATGGATTTACATTAGATCTAAATAGAACAAGTACAGGAACTAATACTGGAGCATGGATACAAACTTCACCAACATCTGTAACTTTTTCTTTAGATTTAAACAGTGCTGATTTTCCAAATTTAATAACAGTACAGCAATTAGCAGACTTAATGGAGCAAGGAACTCAAGAAATAGACGATACACTTATATCTATTTCAGATAGCGACAACATACTAGGAACATTAAGAGTAAGTCCAAATTTTTTACTTTTTCCAGATCAAAGACTATTACCATCAGCGTTTTTTAACCCTAGATCTACAATATTTGTATCAGGTTTTAACAATGATTTAAATATAACATCAGAAGAATTAGTAGAATTAATAAACACAGGAACGGTACAGAATAAATTAATAAAATTAATAGATCCGAATAATTTAAGAGTACTTCAAACAGCTACAGGAGGGTCAAATGAAATATTAGAAAACAATGGTAACGGAGATAATATATCAGGAATATTCTCAGGATCTATACTAACTCCAGTAAATATAAATTCTCAACAACTAGCTGAATTTATAACTACAAACTCTACCGACATAAATATAACCCTAATAGATAACAATAATTTAATAACAGATTTATCTATTATCGGAGGAAATAATCAATTATTAGAATCAGGACAAAACATAGATGGAGAAGTAGTTACATTATCAGGAGGAGGAGTATCTCTACAAATATTACAAGATATTGGTGTATTTACATCATCTATAATATTCCCTTCAGAAGTAGCTTCTTCCGGACTAACACTATCCTTAAACGATAATATAATTCAAACTACATACAGCAATGGATCTAATATAAGACAATTTACTGTAAATGCTACAGGACAAACCGTAGTAAAAAATCCTGAAGAAATATTTGAAGAAGTTAATACAGGACATATTACGTTAATAAATAATGATACAGGATCTACATTACTATACGACACTTTAGATTCTGAAAACCCTAAAAACAATTTTATAACAATAGTAAAATTAGACGAAAACAATAATGTATTATCAAGTAACGTACTAGCAAGAAGTGTATCATTAGCGAGCGCAGCTTTTACAATTGATGGAGTTATACATATAAACACAATACATGATTCATTTTTACAATCTACATATTTTATCATAGATGAATTTAGCAATATAGTATCGAAAATATCGCCAGGATTAGCAGGAACCACGTTACCCGTATCTAACCTACCTAAAGTATCTAAAATATCAGATTCAAAAGTAATATTAACAAATCAAATAAAAGGAAGAACAGTAATAGATAATGCAAACTTCTTTTCAGTATTAGGAGTTTCAGAAACTATATTAGACTTCAACCCTGAAAGACCTTATCAAAACGAAGAAATAGGTGATATATTACATATAGCCGGAGGATTCTTAACTCAATATGATGGAAACCGGACAGTAGAACATGGATTTCACATATTTCCAGAAGATTTAACAATAGAACCTTCTACTAACGAAACCTCACTAAACCCAGGAACTTACCAGTATTCAGCAATATATGTATGGACAGACAATCGAGGAAACCTTCACAGATCTGCACCATCAATCGGAGAAGAAATAATACTTACAACCGACTCAGCTCTACAAGTTCAAATACCTACCTTAAGACTAACCCAAAAAGACGACGTAGTAGTAGAACTATACAGAACTGAAGCCAACGGAACAATATTCTACAAAGTATCAGAAACTACAATACCTACAGAAAACGACACGACAATAGATTTCGTAACAATAGAAGATATTATCACAGATCAAGATCTAATATCTAGAGAAATTCTTTACACAACAGGTGGAGTCTTAGAAAACATCGCAGCACCTTCTTCAAGCATAATTACATCATTTGCAGACAGAGTATTTATCGCAGGACTAGAAGACGAACACAGAATTCAATATTCAAAACAAAGATTCGAAGATCAACCAATAGAATTTTCCGATGTTCTAACAATTCAATTAAATTCCCGAGGCGGACCTATAACAGCCCTGTCATCCATGGACGAAAAACTAGTAATATTCAAAGAACAATCCATATTCTATATGTCCGGAGACGGTCCTAACAATCTAGGTCAACAAGATTCATTTATAAAGCCAGAACTAGTCAGCTCAGACATCGGCTGTATAAACATAGACTCAGTAGTATTAACACCAGACGGTCTTATGTTCCAATCTAGCAAAGGTATTTATCTTCTATCAAGAAATTTACAAGTATCTTACATAGGAGCCGAAGTAGAAGGGTTCAACGAACTTACAATAACTTCAGCAATAACAGTACCAGAAGAAAATCAAGTAAGATTCACTACTATAAACGGAGAAGCACTAGTATATAACTACTATTTCCGTAAATGGGCAGCCTATACCAACCACGAAGCCTTAAACGCTATAAACGTCAATTTCACCTATTTCTACCTAAGATCTGACGGAATTCTTTACCAAGAAAACGAAAATTCCTTTACAGATAACGGATCTTCTGTTAATATAGTAGTAGAATCAGGTTGGATCAGCTTCGCAGGAGTGCAAGCATTTCAACGTGTTTACAAGCTCTTACTACTAGGAGAATATAAATCTCCACATAAATTAAGAATACGAATAGCTTATGATTTCAATGAAGCATTTACACAGGAAGTTATCATAGACACGCAAGATTTCACAGACGATACACGTTACGGACAAAACTCTCCATATGGAAATCCAACAACAACTACCTACGGAGGAGATGGAAACGTACATCAAATGCGTATTGACCTAGCTCGTCAAAAATGTCAATCAATAAAAATAAGAATCGAAGAAATTCAATCAGACTTAGAAAACCTAGGAGAAGGGCTTTCAATAAGCAATATCATGTTCGAAGTAGGAACTAAACAAGGAACTAATAAAATCTCAACAGACAGGCAGTATGGAACAAAATAAACCAACAGATCTAGACTCAATGTACGCTGCCTACCGGCTTGAATTCGAGGATGTTCATACAGTATTTATCCATAACATAGGCTTTGCAAACTATAAATTCGAAAACGATGGAATTTATGTTCAAGAAGTATTTGTTCACAATAACGTCAGAGGATTAAAATACGCAGCTAAATTAACAGACATGTGTATAAAACATGCTGAAGAAAAGTCAAAAGAAAAAATAAATAAACTATATACAACCGTAGCAACAGGTGGAAATGAAACAATAAACTCATCAATGAAAGCAATACTAAACTACGGATTTAAACTACTAAAATCAGACTCAGAATTAATATATTTTTATAAGGAGATATCAAATGAGTAAATCGGTTAAAAGCCTTTTTGGAACTAGCAAATTTAACGCAACATCCAGAAAAATAGATGAAGACGCTTTCAAAATAGAAAAATCTAAAGAAGCATCAGACAGATCAGACGCACTAGGAGCCAAAGCTGAACAACGATCTGACAAAGCAGCTCAAGACCGATCAGGACTTATAACTCAACTTCAAGGTCAAGCAGACGGAACAGCTCCTTCCCTAGCAGAAGCTCAGCTCAGATCCGCAACAGATCGAAACTTAGCCCAGCAACTTGCAGTAGCTCAATCACAACGAGGAGGAAGCGCAGCATCTCGTCAACGTGAAGTACTCAGAGGACAAGCCACAGCAGGAAGAGACATAGCACAACAATCAGCAGAACTACGTATTCAAGAACGAAATCAAGCTCAACAACTTCTCGGACAGCAAATCTCTGACGAACAACAACTATCAGATCAATTAACTCAACAATATTTACAACAAGGATTTACAATAGAACAAGCTCGTCAACAAGCCGCAGCAGACTTCGAACGTCTACAAACAGAACAACATCTAGCTATTCAAGGAATTAATGCATCAGCTCATAGCGCAGCCAACGCAGGAAGAGCAGGAATCACTCAAGGAATTATTGGAGGATTATCATCCGTAGCATCATCAGCAGCATCAGCCGGAGCAGCGCCAGCAGCAGGTTCTACATCAGATGAAAATGCAAAAACAAAAATTAAAAAAGCAACATCAAAAGACTTTCTAGACAAACTAGAAGCATTTACATACGAATACAAAAAAAGTCACAAAAACCGACCAACAGCAGGAGAAGGATCTCACCTATCTGTCATGGCTCAAGATCTAGAAAAAGCAGGACCAGTAGGAAAATCCATGGTATCTGAAGACGAAACAGGAACCAAACAAGTAGACTACGCAAAAGGATACGGAGCAATATTAGCAGCTCAATCATATTTAAACAAACGTCTTAACGAACTAGAAAGTAAAAAAATTAAAAAATCTAAAAAATCTAAAAAATAAGGAACTAGCGTGGAGAATGATAATAACAACAACCCACTTTCGCCAATACAATCACAAGATGAAAAATCTAACGATACAGTAGATCAACTAACATCACTAACTCCCGAGCCTAACAACGCTCTACCTGCTACAGTAGAAAATCAAGAAGATCAAAACGAAACTCAACGTAAAACTCAGCAATTTCAAGACAGAGTTAATCAACAAAAAACAGCCTTAGCAGAACGTAAAAGAACTGGAATTGATGAAGTAGACGAACTACAAGCAAGAATAGCACTAGATAAAGCTGAAGAAGCGGAACGTCAAAGAAATAAAAACAAAGAAATAGAAGAAAACGCTGAAGAAGCTAAAAAGAAATCTATAGAAGAAGATCTTTTAAAGCAATACATCGATCATAAACAAAAAAGACTAGACGCAGGTCAACCATTTCAACCTATTGAAAAATTCGAACAAATGATCGAAATTAAACAATCAGAAGCAGATCAGTTAAAGACAATTGAAGATCAAAAAATAGCAGACAAACTAGAAGAAGATAAAAGAAAAGAAGAGTTAAAAAAGCAGCAAGAAGTAGAAGAAGAAAAAAATGCAATAAAAACGCAGGAAAATCAAGTAGAAGCAGCTCGTCAGATTAAAGAAGAAAAAGCTGAACAGCAAGCAGAAAAAGATAAAGCAGTTCAAGATAAAATGGACGAAGAAGATAAGTCAGTTAATTTTCAAAACTTCGACGAATACTGGGAATCTCGCAGCACTGGTCAAAAAATCCTAACAGGAATTAGCCTATTTCTAGGAGCTTTTTCAGGAAATAATAAATCAGGAATAGATGTTATTAATCAACAAATTGAAAGAAATATAAAAGAAAAATCTGAAAAAAGAAAACTATCACTAACAGAAAAGCATAAACAAAGAGAGCACGATCTAAAAGCACTTAGACTTAAATTAGATAGAATAGGATTAAACATACAAAATGCTACAGCTCAAGCAAAACTAGGACAATTAAAATTAGATACAGATCAAAAAATAGCAGAAGCCAGATCTAAAAGAGCTTTACAAGCTAAACAAATATCAGGAGAAGGTCTAACTAGAACAGACCTACTTAAATTAGATCAAAAAGAGGCTAAAAACTACGTACCGGTTGGAAATGGGAAATTTCATAGAGCTTTCGCAGATGTTGCAGCAATAAATAAATTCAGAGATGAGTCAGTAGATGCAGAAGCAGCCTACGACGGTCTATCAGAATTAAAAAGAATTCTAGACTTGCCAGCAAAAGAATTAGATTTTACTTTAAGAGCAAAAGCTAAAACTCTTCAAACATCCTTAAAAGGATCGTTACGTATAGCATTATTCGGTCCAGGTGTAATGACAGATACAGAGCAAAAATTAGCAGATCAAATTATCGCTAATCCTACAGATATATTACAACTAGACTCCAGTGCAAGAGCTAAAATAGATGTACTGTTAAAAAAAGTAGAACAAGGAAAAAGAGCTAGAGCAAGGTCTATAGGAATACAACTCCCAAAATCTACAAACGAATTAAAAATAGAACAAATGCAAAAGAAAAATCCAAATATGTCAAGACCTAAAATTATAAACGCTTTAATTAAAGCAAATAAATGGGATTAAAGGGTAAACATGTCCGATGATAAAAAAATAAATTTCGAAGGTATTGATGAAATTTCAGAAAACTCTGAAAAATTCAAACAAGAAAGCGTTAACACAGAACCTTTAAGTTCAGAAGAAGTAGCAGAAATAGAACAAGAAGTAAAACTTGAAGATGAATTCGGAGATTCACCAATACGAACCTTCGCAGAATCTGCAATATCCTCAGCTACATTCGGCATAGCACCCAAAGCCTTCGTAGAAGGAACACGCCTATTCGCAGGAGATAAAGCCGCAGCAGAAGCTCAAGCAGGACTTAGAGAACGTGAAGCCAGAAACCCTATAGCATCTACAACAGGAGACATAGCAGGAGTAGTAGCACCAGCACTATTATCAGGCGGCACATCTCTAGCAGCTAAAACAGCATCAGCAGGAGTAGCAACTGCAGCAAAAGCAGGACTTAAAGCAGAAGGAATTACAGCAAAAGCCCTTGCAAAAATCCTAGGAGAATCAGGACGTAAAAAACTAGCAAAAGAAGTGATTGTAAAAAGCATATCAAAAGGAACCGGATCAGCAGTAGAAGGCGCAGCATTCGGAGCAGGTCAACTACTAAAAGAAGACGCCCTAGGAAAAGCAGATTTCAACGCTGAAAACCTTCTAGCCCATGCTGGATCAGGAGCCATATTCGGCGGAGCAGTAGGCGGAGTATTCGGAGTCGGATCAGCAATAATACCAGTAGTTAAAAACGGAAAAGTAGTAGACTACGTATCTAAGAAAATATCAAACGTAGTAGATAAAGCAGAAAACGCAGCAGAATTAGCAGGATTCAATGCAATACAAAAAGACAAGCTAAGAAGCACAGCATGGGGAGAAAAGATTTATAAAGGCTTGCCAGATTTCTTCACTAAAAAAGTAAAGCTAGAAAGAGGGTATAATGTATCCACAATACGAAAGAGAGTAGAATCTCTAGTAAAAACAACCGGGGATGATATAGGAAATACTTTAAAAAAGATAGACGATGATCTAGCTCTTATAGGAACTAACATAAATAAAACTCAATTAGCAGATGATATCATAGCACCTTTAAATAAAAAATACATAGAACTAGCTAAAAGTGGCGATATTGAAATAAAAAAACAAGCAGATCAAGTACTAGAAAGAATAAACGGCTGGAAAGAATGGGGAAAAACAGGTGAAAAAATATCAGCTCAAGATATTAATATAATTAAAACTAGATTACAAAAAAATGCAGATTTCGATCCTAACGTAAAAAGCTTTACAAATGAATTAAACGTAGAAGTATCTGAATCAGTACGTTCAGCCTTATTCAAAACTATAGACGGATTACCTCCTCAACTAGCTCAATCATCTAAAAAACTACAAGATGCATTCTTAGACTACGGAACTGCAGTAACTATACAAGAAAAAATAATAGCTAAAGAAATTAAAGAATCTTCAAAGAAATTTATAGAAAATAAAGACATACTTCTAGGAGTGGGAGCAGTAATATCCGGATCTCCTTTAGCAGCTACAACCCTAGCCGTTAAAAAATTCGCAGAATCCGACTTCAAAAGAAAACTAGTATTACTAAGCAACGTAGAAAAAGCAAATGCAGTAATAGGAAAAAAAATATCAACAGGACTTAAAAGCTTTGTAAATAATACAAAAAAAGTAGCAGTTCCAGCATCTACAAAAGCCCTCCTATCTTCAGGATTCATACAGCCAATAAACACTAAAAAACGTAAAAAGGTTAAAACAAAAAAAGAAGCATTCGAAGCAATTTCAGAAAACCTAAACAAACTAGTAACAGATAGCGATGCATTATCATCTTATTTGGAAAGAAATCAACTTATCGAAAGTCAAGCAGCACCTAACACAGGGAATGCAGTAAATCAAAGTTTAATCACCGCAATTAGCTTTCTAGAATCAAAAATACCTAAAGATCCAGCACCAGGATCAGGTTTATTCAGTAGAAAATTCGAACCTTCATCGCTAGAAATAGCTAAATTTGAAAGATACTTAGAAGCTGTAGAAAATCCAACCTCCGTCCTTAATGATCTAGAATCCGGATCTTTAACAAGAGAAGGCGTAGAAGCAGTAAAATCCGTTTATCCAAACCTATATAATAGAATACAAAACGAAGCAATAGAGCAAATATCAGAAAATCAAAACATGGAGTATAGCAAAAGAATACAACTAGGTATGCTTCTAGAACTAGATTCAGATTCATCCTTAATAGCAGCAAACATAACAGGTCTACAACAAACATTCGCAGATAAAGAACAAGCTCAAACAGCAGCAATAAAAGACAATGGAGCAGTTCCAACAACTCAAGGCGGATTAGAACAAATAGACCAAGCTAACGATGCTAAATCTCAAAGTGAAAAAATAGCAACAAGAGAGTAAATACCTAATATCACTAATGATTTATACCTATTAGAGTAATATACAAAACACTCACACCATTATAGAGTCTAAAAACTCTAAACTAATGCCACAAGCATGAACCTATCAGGAGGAAACCTTGGCAAGAAAGAATTCAATATCTGCATATCCTATCATAGTAGAAGAAGACATGTCAGCATCAATAACTTCATTAGAAACGAACGTACGAAACCTAGACAATGCTTCTATAAGAATAGACTGGACAGGAACTCCAACAGGACAGATTATCATCGAAGCCTTACAAGAAAAAGACAGAGATATTATCCAGCCAGACGACTGGTTTACTCTAGATTTCGGATCAGACATAATAATAGACATAAATAACACCGATCATCAGCTAATATTCACAAGCATGCCTTTCGATCGAATCAGATTAACATATACACCAACAGCAGGTTCAGGCGTATTAAACGCTAAATTAACTGCAAAACATATAGGAGGTTAGTAATGGCTTTATTTGTATACCCTCCAGTTCAAATTAACACATCAGGTCTTGCAACAGAAGCAAATCAGCTATTAATGATAGCAGAATTAGAAGATGTTAACAGTGAATTAGACAGTCAAACTACAGCATTAACAAGCATCACAACAGAATTAACCGATGTTAACACTGAATTAGATCTTCACACAACAGCTTTATCAGACGTAAACAGTGAATTAGACAGTCAAACTACAGCATTAACAAGCATCACAACAGAATTAACCGATGTTAACACTGAATTAGATCTTCACACAACAGCTTTATCAGACGTAAACAGTGAATTAGACAGTCAAACTACAGCATTAACAAGCATCACAACAGAATTAACCGATGTTAACACTGAATTAGATCTTCACACAACAGC